>CAZOKA010000027.1:0-13538 GCA_964580265.1 uncultured Rhodobacterales bacterium
CGGGCTTCGCCCTTGATTCCGCGCCGGCGCCAAGCCTCAAAGACCGCTCAAGGCCATTCATGCCCGCCCGGCATGTCAAACCAGATCACTATCGGACAGCTTCAGCCCGCACCCACCGGGCGGCTCGTGGCCTTGCGCCGGGGCCGGTGACGCGCAGCCCCGAATCGTATCCCGTCCCGACCGGCATCGCCCCCCCGCGAATCGACGTTTCAGGCCGCGAGACTCCCGTTCTGGCGCAAACGCCAATCGTGACCCCTTCGTGCGGCGGGGTAACGCTGCAAGCGTCGGGCGCATTTGCGCCCTTCCATATTCATGCAACACCTGCGAATGAATGCGCCAACCGGGCGCGCGGGGCTTTGCAAAACCCGCGCGGCCACAATATCCTGTGAAAAACGCGGCAGCGGACGCGATATGAGGGGACAGAGACGGCATGGCGCATATCATCGTGGTCGGCAACGAAAAGGGCGGTGCGGGCAAATCCACCGTATCCATGCACGTCGCCACCGCCCTTTCCCGCCTGGGCCACACGGTCGGCGCGCTGGATCTGGATCTGCGCCAGAAAACCTTTGGCCGCTATGCTCAGAACCGCAAGAATTTCATTGAATCCCAAGGGTTTGACCTTCCCTTCGCCGAATACCACGATCTGCCAGAGGCCGAGCAATCCGATCTGAAACCGGGCGAGAACATCTATGATCATCGCCTGTCCGCGGCGATCGTTTCCATGGAATCTTCCCGCGATTTCATAGTGATAGACTGTCCAGGCTCACATACGCGGCTCAGCCAGGTCGCCCATAGCCTTGCCGATACGCTGATCACGCCGCTCAACGACAGCTTCATTGATTTTGACCTGCTGGCGCATATTGATTCGGATGGGCAGAAGATTCTCGGCCCCTCCGTTTATTCTGAAATGGTGTGGAATGCCAGGCAGTTACGAGCGCAGGCGGGGTTGAAGCCCATTGATTGGGTGGTGGTGCGCAACCGGCTTGGGGCGCAACAGATGGTTAACAAGCAAAAAATGGGCGCCGCGCTCGAACGACTGGCAAAACGCATCGGATTCCGCACCGCTCCGGGATTTCATGAACGAGTCGTGTTCAGAGAGCTCTTTCCGCGCGGCCTGACCCTGCTGGACCTCAAGGATGTCGGGGTGAAGCAGTTGAACATCTCCAACATCGCCGCCCGGCAGGAGTTGCGCGACCTGGTCAAGTCACTGAACCTGCCCGGCGTCAGCGTGGATTTCTGACTGCCTCACATGCGCGCCAGTTTGCGCAAGGCTTTGCGAAGAATGGATAATTCATCATCGCTCAGCCCCTCACAAAGCCGTGCATCATATCCCGTCGCCACTTTTCGCAGGTCGTGATAGGCGGCTTCGCCCCGCGATGTCAGCTCCAGGTATTCCAGCCGCCGATCCTTGTCGTCGCGCGCCCTGGTCAGGAACCGCCGCTCCTCCAGCCGCGCCACTGCACGGCTGATCTTGGTCTTGTGCATCTTCGAGCGCTGGCCAATCTCCTTGGCCGTCATCCGCCCGTAGATGCCCAGATGAAACAACACCCGCCACTCCGTCCGCAACATTCCATAGCGATTCTTGTAGATCTTCTGAAAGGCCAGGCTGCTCTCTTCGGCCGCCTGATTCAGCAGATAAGGCAGGAAATCCTGCAATTCGAAGGCCTCGCGCTTGTCCATATTCATCCTCCTGCCCTTGTTAGTTACAAAATCAACCATTAACAACGCAAGCAACAAAGGAGGAAATGCCATGACTCTCGACACCGTCCCCGAGACTTTCGTCCAAGCCCCCACCCCCCAGGGCACGACGCCCGGCTACATGCCCGGCTTCGGCAACGATTTCGAAACCGAAGCCCTGCCCGGTGCGTTGCCGCAGGGCATGAACAGCCCGCAAAAGTGCAATTACGGCCTCTATGGCGAACAACTCAGCGGCACAGCCTTCACCGCCCCCAGTCACCAGAACGAGCGCACGTGGTGCTATCGCATCCGTCCCAGTGTGAAACATTCGAATCGTTACACCAAGATTGACATGCCGCACTGGCGTTCGGCCCCCAACGTGGACCCGGATGTGATCAGCCTCGGCCAATACCGCTGGGATCCCGTCCCCCACACCGATCAGCCGCTAACCTGGGTCACCGGCATGCGCACCATGACCACCGCCGGCGACGTGAATACCCAGGTGGGCATGGCCAGCCATATCTACCTGGTCACCGCCTCGATGCAGGACGAGTATTTCTTCTCGGCCGATTCGGAGGTGCTGATCGTCCCGCAGGAGGGGCGCCTTCGCTTTTGCACCGAGTTGGGGATCATCGACCTTGCCCCGCAGGAAATCGCGATCATTCCACGCGGCCTTCTTTACCGTGTCGAAGTGTTGGAAGGGCCATGCCGCGGCTTCGTCTGCGAGAACTATGGCCAGAAGTTCGAACTGCCGGGCCGCGGCCCTATCGGCGCCAACTGCATGGCAAACCGCCGCGATTTCAAGACACCGGTCGCCGCCTACGAGGACAAGGAGGTGCCATCGTCCGTCATCGTCAAGTGGTGCGGCCAATTCCACCGCACCGAGATCGGCCATTCGCCACTGGACGTGGTGGCGTGGCACGGCAACTACGCGCCGGTAAAGTATGATCTGACCACCTATTGCCCGGTTGGCGCGATTCTGTTCGACCATCCTGACCCGTCGATCTTCACCGTGCTAACCGCGCCATCGGGCGTGCCGGGCACCGCCAATATCGATTTCGTTCTGTTCCGCGAACGCTGGATGGTGGCGGAGGATACCTTCCGTCCGCCCTGGTATCACAAGAACATCATGTCCGAGATGATGGGCAACATCTATGGCCAGTACGACGCCAAGCCGCAAGGCTTCGTTCCCGGCGGGCTGAGTCTGCACAACATGATGCTGCCCCACGGGCCGGATCGGGACGCGTTCGAGGGCGCCAGCAATGCCGAGTTGAAGCCCGAGAAACTGGACAACACCATGTCCTTCATGTTCGAAACCCGGTTCCCGCAGCATCTGACCGCTTTTGCCGCGAACGAAGCGCCGCTTCAGGATGACTACATCGATTGCTGGGATGGCATCGAAAAGAAATTCGACGGTACTCCCGGCGTGAAATGATACGGGCGCGGGCTTTCCCCATCCCGCGGTCAGGCCGTAGGGTGGAGCAGGCCCGTTTCCAACCAAGGACACCAACATGACCATGACGAAATCCTGGGTGACCTCGGCGAATGCCGCGGATCACCCCTTTCCACTCAATAACCTGCCTTATGGCGTGTTCTCGACAGATGCGCTCGATCCGCGCTGCGGCGTTGCGATCGGCGACATGATCCTCGATTGCAGCGCCGCCGAAGAGGCCGGCCTGATCACCCTGACCGAGGCGGCGCTTTTCGACGTGCCGTTCTGGAACGAGGTGATGGAAGAAGGCCCCGAGCTATGGGCGGCACTGCGCGCACGGCTGACCGAGATCCTGGTTGAGGGCAGCGCAGATCGCGCCGCGGCCGAGCCGCTCCTGGTGCCGCAGGCTGATGCGCAGATGCACCTGCCGTTCCTCGTGTCCGAGTATACCGACTTCTATGCTGGTCGCCACCACGCCACCAACGTGGGCACGATGTTCCGCGGCGCCGAGAATGCACTGCCGCCCAACTGGCTGCATATCCCGATCGGCTATAACGGGCGCGCCTCGTCCGTTGTCGTGTCGGGCACGGAAGTTCGCCGCCCCTGGGGACAGCTCAAATCGCCCGATCACGACACGCCTGCCTTTCTGCCCTGCCGCCGCTTCGACCTGGAGCTGGAGATGGGCGCCATCGTCGGCCAACCCAGCGATGGCCCCGTCACGGTGGACGAGGCCGACGCGATGATCTTCGGCTACGTGCTGCTCAACGACTGGTCGGCGCGCGATATCCAGGCATGGGAATACCAGCCCCTCGGCCCGTTCCAGGCCAAGGCGACCGCCACCAGCATCAGCCCCTGGATCGTGACCACCGCCGCGCTGGAGCCGTTCCGCGTGGACTGCCCCGCCCGCGAGGTTGAATTGCTTGATCACCTCAAGGACACCGGCCCGATGCTCTATGACATTGACCTGGCGGTGACGCTGGCCCCCGAAGACAGCGCGGCGACCGAAATCGCCCGCACCAACTACCGCGAGATGTACTATTCCTCGGCGCAGCAACTGGCCCATCACACCACCAGCGGCTGCCCGATGAACCCGGGCGATCTGCTGGGCTCGGGCACCATCTCGGGTGCGGAAAAGCACCAGCGCGGCAGCCTCCTGGAATTAAGCTGGGGCGGCAAGGAGCCGATCACCCTCGATACCGGGCAAACACGCAGCTTCATCGAAGACGGGGATACGATTACCCTGCATGGCGCCGCCCATGGCAACGGATACACCATCGGGTTCGGGACATGCGCGGGCAAGGTCACGCCGGCGCTGACTGATCCCTACAAGCGCTAGCGCCTTCATCTTGCACCAAATACTCCCGCCGGAGGCATCCGGCACCGCCCCCGGCGGCACCGTTCGAAAGGATATACCACAATGGCCAAGGCATTCGCATCCCAAGGGGACATGACCGAAAAGAAAATCACCTTCAGCGAAGTGGGCGAGGGTCTCTATGCCTTCACCGCCGAGGGCGATCCGAACAGCGGCGTCATCATCGGCGATGACAGCGTCATGATCGTCGAGGCGCAGGCGACCCCGCGCCTGGCGAACAAGGTGATCGAATGCGTGCGCTCGGTCACCGACAAGCCGATCACGCATGTCGCGCTCACTCACTACCACGCCGTGCGCGTTTTGGGCGCCAGCGCCTTCGATGCCGGGCAGGTCGTGATGTCGGACATGGCCCGCGCCATGGTGGTCGAGCGTGGACAAGAGGATTGGGACAGCGAATTCCAACGCTTCCCCCGCCTGTTCGAAGGCCATGAGAGCATCCCCGGCCTGACCTGGCCGACCACCACCTTCAACGATTCGATGACCGTCTATCTCGGCAACCGGCGGGTGGACCTGATGCACCTGGGCCGCGCCCATACTGCGGGCGATATCGTGATCCATGTGCCGGATTCCAACGTGATGTTCACCGGCGACATCGTCGAATACCACTCGGCCTGTTACTGCGGCGACGGGCATTTCTCCGATTGGGGCGATACGCTGGACGCGATCAAGTGGTTCGACGTGGACGCCATCGCGCCGGGCCGGGGCGACGCCCTGATGGGCCGTGAGCGGGTGAACGAGGCGATCGAGAACACCCGCGACTTCGTGGAAAGCACCTATCGCCCGGCCGCCAAGGTGGCCGCGCGCGGCGGCTCGCTGAAGGAGGCATGGGATGCCGTGCGCGCCGAATGCGACCCCAAGTTTGCCGATTACGCGATCTACGAGCATTGCCTGCCCTTCAACGTCGCCCGCGCCTATGACGAGGCGCGCGGCCTCGATACCCCGCGCATCTGGACAGCGCAGCGCGATATCGAAATGTGGGAGCAGCTTCAGGGCTGAGCCGCTGCGGCCCGCGGAAGGTAAAGACATGAACAAGATCTTCGAAATACCGCTCTATCCCTACACCCGCAGCCCCGATCAGGATGCCGACCGCCCGGTACGGCGCAAGGTGGTGATCGTGGGCGCAGGGCCAATCGGCCTGGCTGCGGCAATCGACCTGGCCCGGCAGGGGGTCGAAGCTGTCGTTCTGGACGATAACGACAAGGTCAGCTTCGGCTCGCGCGCGATCTGCTTTGCCAAGCGCCCGCTTGAGATTCTTGACCGGCTCGGCTGCGGGCAGCCGATGGTTGACAAGGGCGTGCAGTGGAACGTCGGCAAGGTCTTCTTCGACGAGCGCAAGGTGTTCGAGTTCAACCTGCTGCCAGAAAAGGGGCATCGCCGCCCCGCCTTCATCAACCTGCAGCAATACTATTTCGAAGAGTATCTCGTGGAACGCGCCCGCGAACTCGAAGCAGAAGGCGCCCCTATCGAATTGCGTGGCGGCAACAAGGTGCTCGAAGTCGCGCAAAATGCCGATCACGTGGCGCTGCGTATCGACACACCCGATGGTCCCTACGAACTCGAGGCGGACTGGCTGATCGCCTGCGATGGTGCCGGCTCGCCCATCCGCTCGATGATGGGGCTGGATTTCGTGGGCCGCGTGTTCGAGGACAACTTCCTGATTGCCGACGTGGTGATGGAGGCCGATTTCCCCACCGAGCGCTGGTTCTGGTTCGACCCGCCCTTCAACAGGGGCCAGTCGGCCCTGCTGCACAAGCAACCCGATGGCGTTTGGCGGATCGACCTGCAACTGGGCTGGGACATCGACAAGGAAGAAGAGAAAAAGCCCGAAAACGTCATTCCCCGGCTCAAGCAGATGCTGGGCGATGACGTGGAATTCGAGTTGGAATGGGTCAGCATCTACACCTTCCAGTGCCGCCGCATGGAGAAGTTCCGCCACGGCCGCGTGCTCTTTGCCGGCGATTCGGCCCACCAGGTCAGCCCCTTCGGCGCGCGCGGTGCCAATTCAGGGCTGCAAGATACCGATAACCTGGCCTGGAAACTCAAGCTGGTCATCGACGGAATCGCCCCCGAAACCCTGCTCGACAGCTATGACACCGAGCGCATCCAGGGCGCAGATGAAAATATCCTGAATTCATCTCGCTCGACCGATTTCATCACCCCGAAGTCCGAAACGAGCCGCATTTTTCGCGATGCCGTCCTTGACCTGGCAGAGCATCACGAACTGGCCCGCCCGCTGGTTAATTCGGGGAGGCTTTCGGTGCCTTGTGTGCATGACGGCTCACCGCTGAATGGCCCGGATACACTGCCGGACGGACCCGCACGCGCGCGGCCCGGCGCGCCCTGCCCCGATGCGCCGTTGGGCGACGGCTTCCTGCTGGATCGGTTCGGGGATCAATTCATGCTCATGACGCTGGACACCGACGCGCCCGACGCCTTGTCCGAGTCTGGCGTGATCGCGCGGCGCCTCGCGCTGCACCCTGACGATGACCCAAGCGGCGCGCTACGCGAGCGCTACCTCGGCGAGGCGTCCACTGCCGTTTACCTCATTCGCCCCGATCAGCATGTCGTCGCCCGCTGGGGCAAGTATGACGAGGGCGAAACACGCGCCGCGATCCGCCGCGCCATTGGTCTGGAGTAATCCATCATGCCGTTGACCCTGTCCGCCAATCTACCCGACGCCGACGATGTCTATGCCGACCTGCTGGCCGCGCACGAGGGGCTGAGCAAAGAGCAAAGCGATGCCCTGAACGCGCGACTGATCCTGATCCTTGCCAACCACATCGGCGACCGCGAGATCGTGCGCGAGGCGCTTCGGCTCGCACGCGACGCAGAACGCGACACCCAATAGTACACGCGCGGCCCAGCCAAACGAACTTGCGGCGGCGGGCCGCCACCCTTACCAATTTCCCAGCAGCAGGGGATATGTGAATGCGGTGGCGAGATTTTCCCAAATGGGGCAAATGGGCGGCTGACTGGGCCGGGCAGTATCATGCGGGTCTACGCGACAAGCACGTGCGCGCCAAAACGGCCCCCGGCGCGATCCTGAACGCCCTGCCGGCCAATCCGCCCGATACCGCGCAACCGATGGAAGACATCATCGCCGATTTCGAGAGCATCGTGATGCCGGGGATGACCCATTGGCAGCACCCTCGCTTCTTTGCCTATTTCCCCTCGAACGCGGCGCCAGCGGCGGTTCTGGCCGACAACCTGATCACCGCCATGGCCCCGCAATGCATGCTGTGGCAGACATCACCCGCCGCAACCGAGATGGAAACCCGGATGATGGACTGGCTGCGCCAGGCCGTCGCCCTTCCAGATACCTTCCAGGGCGTCATTCAGGACAGCGCCAGCACCGCGACGCTGGCGGCCGTTCTGGTCATGCGCGAGCGCGCGCTGAACTGGCACGGCAACGCCGACGGCCTGTCCGGGCAGCCGCGCTTGCGTGTCTATGCCTCGGATGAGACGCACAGTTCGGTGGACCGGGCAATATGGATCAGTGGCATTGGGCAGGCCAACCTGGTGCGCATCCCGACCAAAGGCCCCACGCGCGGCATGGACATCGCCGCGCTCGAGGCAGCGATCACCGCCGACAAGGCGGCGGGCTTGCTACCGGCGGGGATTATCGCCTGCACCGGCGGCACGGGCACCGGCGCCTGCGACGATGTCGCCGGTGTCTGCGCCGTGGCCCGGCATCACGATCTGTTCACCCATGTCGATGCGGCCTGGGCCGGTTCGGCCATGATCTGCCCAGAATTCCGCGAATTGTGGGCCGGTGTCGAAGAAGCGGATTCGGTCGTCTTCAACCCGCATAAATGGCTGGGCACCCAGTTTGACCTGTCGGCGCATTTCCTGCGCGCACCCGATGAGTTGACACGCACGCTAGCGATCCAGCCCGAATACCTGAAGACACACGGCGCGGATGGCATCATCAACTATTCGGAATGGTCGATCCCGCTTGGCCGCCGGTTCCGCGCGCTCAAGCTGTGGTTCCTGATCCGGGCACACGGACTTAACGGACTTCGGCAGATGATCCGCAACCATGTTAGCTGGAGCCGGGATTTGGCCGAGCGCCTACGCGCCACTCCGGGTTTTGAAATCGTGACAGAGCCGATTCTGTCGCTATTCACCTTCCGCTACGCACCTGCTGGCGCGGATGCCGATGCCATGACGCAGGCGCTGCTGACGCGGCTCAATGACGATGGCCATGTCTACCTTACGCAGACGCGGGTGAACGGCCATTATGTGATCCGCTTCCAGGTCGGTCAGTTCGATTGCACCGCCGAGGATGTCGATGCCGCGTTCGATACGATCACCAAAACCGCCAAATCGTCTTGAACCGGGCAGAAGCTGGTATGAACTGATCCTTGAGGCATACGGCTCCACAAGCCCTGCAGGGGTTATGACTTCTTGGGCCTGACTATTCCTCGTGCTGGAGCCTTTCAAAAAGCCGATCTGCCTCAATATCGATCGATGGGAGTCCAACTTCAGAGGTTGGCTCAAGGGGCCTGTTGTCATTTCGGATCAGCATCAGTGCATCCGCAGTCGTCATGACACGACGCGCTGTCAACGCTCTCACGTCAAGCTTTGCCGCATTTATCCTGGGATTGTCAGAGTTCCGTACACACATCGAAAGTTCACGGCACAGCCGTGTTTGCAGCAACTCCGGTGCCAAGGGCCTTCTGATGAAGGCGACACAAACAAACTTTCCATGGCCCATGTACGAGAAGTGACAATGTTGACTTGGCACCACGCGGGAAATCACACCGGCGCATATGTGGATCAAACTCATCAACTCGTGGCTGGTAGACCTCCGGGAGAGTTCTTCGAAATTCGCGATGCGGATCGAAAATATGCTGATCGAGAAAAGACCTTTCCCAACCTTTATGACCTTGTTCTCCAGCTCATCGTAATCGTGCATGGATTTGATGTTGAAGAATGTGATGCGCGTTTGCGGGCCGAAGTTATCGAACGATTGCGGCAGCCTGCTCAAGGCATCCAGTGCACGCGCATTCGCGTTTTCACTGTTCAGGGCCTCTACCAGCAGGAGCGCCATGCGTATCCGCGCGTCCAGTTCGACCATGTTGAGCGGCTTGTTGAGAAAGTCGGTCGCGCCTCTGTCAAAGGCCGCCTGCATGGTGTCGCGCGCACTTGACGATGTCAGCATGATGATTGGTGCGGTACGACAATTGGGCCTCGAGCGAATACTGGCGCAAAGTTCGATCCCATCGGTGCCCGGCATCAGGATGTCCAGGATAAAGCAGTCGAACCGGTTATCTTGGCTATCGATCAATTCCAGCGCATGATCGGCGGATGCCGCACGAACAACATCATTGAAACCACAAGCAGCCAACCCACCCTCTAGCAGGTCGAGAAACATTGGGTCGTCATCAACTATAAGAATACGCAATGGAATATCTCACGAGTTGGGTCTCAGTTGCCGAGTGGGCAAGAATGAATGTCGATAGCAGAATTAGTTGGCCGAGATTATGTTGATTCTATGGCAATTCAGAATGCACGAGAGAGCGCGGACGAGTTACGCAAAACGTCTTCAGGGGTTCATGCCGTGTATTCGGCGTGAAAGCAGGAATGTTTGAATTACCCGACATCCCCGACATGCAAGATCGGCATCCGGTCAGCCCGTATGAACCATTGAACGTTATTGGTGTGGTGCGTAGCCTGATCTGCACTCGCCTTTTGATTGCCTCGGCTCCGGCGCAAGATTGGGGCCACTATTGCTGGCGCCCAAACCATTGATAACTTGTTGTTTTTGCATCGGTGATGCAGGAACAGGGGGCCAAACCCTGGAAGGACCGCTGAAATGCCCGCACCGACAAACCCCTTCAAGGCCGCGCTTGCGCGTGGCGAGTTTCAACTTGGATGCTGGGCTGGTTTCGCCGACCCATATGCAACCGAGGTTCTCGCAAGCGCAGGCTTCGATTGGCTGGTCATTGATGCGGAACATGCCCCCAACGATCTGCGCACGATCATGGCACAGCTTCAGGTGCTGGCGGGCAAGCACGCACACCCGGTCGTGCGCCTGCCCATCGGGCATGACTGGATGATAAAGCAGGTGCTGGACGCGGGCGCGCAGACATTGCTGATTCCGATGGTGGAAAGCGCCGAACAGGCCCGCGACCTGGTCCGTGCGATGCGCTATCCGCCAGCGGGCATTCGCGGGGCGGGAGCGGCATTGGCGCGGGCCTCGCGCTTTTCCGACATTGAGGACTACGTCGCCACCGCAGACGCGCAGATGTGCCTTCTGGTGCAGGTTGAAAGCCGCAAGGGGCTTGCAGCCCTCGACGACATTCTCGCCGTTGACGGCGTCGATGGCGTTTTCATCGGCCCGGCCGACCTGGCTGCCGACATGGGCCACGGAGCAGATAGCGCCTCCCCCGATGTCGCCAACGCGATCCGCAGCGCATTGAATCGTATCGCGGCCACGCCAAAGGCCGCCGGCATCCTGGGGTTGGACCCGGACACCGCCGAGCAATACCGCGATTGGGGCGCTCAGTTCCTGGCTGTGGGGATCGACGTGCTGATGTTGGCACGCACTGCTCGCGCTACGGTCTCGACGTGGAACCGGCACAGAAAGATTGACTGAGGAATCGCGAAAATTCAGCTCAATCATCTGAATTAAATGAAAGAATTCCCTGTTTCCTCCGTTCTGCAGGCAACACCGTTGACAAGGGCTTTTTCCGTGGCATCGTGGAAGGGCAACGCGGAACCGGCATTTCTGCCGGTGTAATTCCGTGCAATGCTGCGCGTCATAGCCTGTCTGCGCGCGCCGAAACCGCCGGGTTTTCACCTGCGGGTCACCTCGGTCGGAGGCTTTGGCGCCGCACGACCCAAACCGCGACAAGCGGCGCGCAGACGCCGGCGTGGGAAAACTCTACAGCAAGGGAGACAAAGATGAGTAACCTGAAACGCATTCTTACCAGCACCGCCGCAGGAGCCGCATTGCTGGCCAGCATGGGCGCGGCTAACGCCGAAACCTGGCGCTATGCCTTTGAGGAGGCAATCACCGACGTGCAAGGCGTCTATGCGACCAAATTCAAGGAAGAGGTCGAAGCCAACACCGACCACACGATTCAACTGTTCCCCTATGGAACGCTGGGCGAATCCGCCGACATCATGGAACAGACACAGGCCGGCATCCTGCAATTCGTGGACCAGAGTCCGGGCTTCACCGGCTCCCTGATTCCCGAAGCACAGGTGTTCTTCGTGCCCTATCTGCTGCCGTCGGATTCCGAGGATCTGGCAGAGTTCTTCCGCACCTCCAAGGCCATCAACGAGATGTTCCCGGAACTTTATGCCGAGCAGGGCCTGGAACTTCTGACCATGTTCCCCGAGGGCGAAGTGGTGATGACCACCAAAGAGGAGGTGACCGAGCCGGCAGACCTCAACGAGGTCAAGTTCCGCGTCATGACCAACCCGCTGCTGGTCGAAAGCTACCAGGCCTTCGGCGCGACGCCGACGCCGCTGCCGTGGGGCGAAACCTATGGCGGGCTGCAGACGAACATCATCCAGGGCCAGGAAAACCCGATGTTCTGGGTCGAATCGACCAAGATGTACGAGGTCACCGACCACATCACCTTTGCGGGCCACAACAACTTCACCACTGCGGTGATGGCCAACAAGGACTTCTATGATGGTCTTTCGGATGCCGACAAGCAGGCCATTCAGGACGCAACCGACGTGGCCTTTGAGCACATCGTGGACTACCAGAAGGGCCTGACGGAATCCTCGCTTGAAAAGATCAAGGAGGACAAACCGTCGATGAACGTGAAAGTGCTCAGCGAAGAAGAGCGCAAGCCGTTCAAGGAAGCCGCCAAGCAAGTTGAAGAGCGCTTCATCGAAATGACCGGGGAAAGCGGACAAGAGATCCTCGATCAGTTGAAAGCAGACCTCGAAGCGGTCGCCGACTAAGCACAGAGCCAAAGCGCCCCCGCCATCCCGGCGGGGGCGTTGTTTCTTTCGCAGAACAGGACGGGGACAGGCCGGTGACAGATAAAGAACCCTCGCAACTACAATCGCAAACAGACACTACGGGCACTGACGACGCGCCGCTGGAAGAGTATCAATCCAGCCTTCCGGGTTTCCTGGGCACCATCGACACGGCAATCAGCCGCATCGAATCCGTCCTGCTGGCCGCCGGTGTCCTGCTGATGGCGGCGAACACGATCTCGAACGTCGTTGGCCGTTTCGTTTTTCAAAGCTCGATCTTCTTCTCCGAAGAACTCAACCGCATCCTGATCATCCTGATCACGTTCGCCGGTATCAGCTATGCCGCGCGCCAGGGGCGCCATATCCGCATGTCGGCCATCTTCGACGCGCTGCCGCCAAAATCGCGCAAGGTGCTGATGGTGATCATCGCGCTGGTGACGGCCGTGTTCATGCTGGGCCTCGCCTGGTACTCGTCGCAGTATATTCTGACACAGGCGTCACGCGGGCGGGTGCTACCGTCGTTGCAGATTCCGGTCTGGATCATCCTGGTCTGGGTGCCGGTCGGTTTTTTCATGACCGGGCTTCAGTACCTTCTCACGGCGATCAAGAACATCATCGAAAAAGATATCTACCTCTCGACCAACGTGATCGAAGGGTATGACGACAGCGAGTTGGAGATCTGAGCCATGGCACTCACTATTTTCTCGATAATGATCGTTCTGCTGTTGCTGGGCTTTCCCATGATGATCCCGCTGATCGTTGGGGCCTTCGTCGGGTTCTACTCGATGTTCGGTGGAATGGGGCAGATGGAAACCATGGTGCAGCAGATGATGGCCGGGATTCGCCCCGCCTCGCTGATCGCGGTGCCGATGTTCATCTTTGCCGCCGACATCATGACGCGCGGGCATTCCGCCGGGCGGCTGATCGACCTGGTCATGGCCTTCGTCGGGCACCTCAAGGGCGGCCTGGCAGTGTCCACTGCCGCCGCCTGCACCATGTTCGGCGCCGTGTCCGGCTCTACCCAGGCGACCGTTGTCGCCATCGGCTCACCTTTGCGTCCGCGCATGCTCAAGGCCGGCTACAAGGACAGCTTCGTGCTGGCGCTGATCGTGA
>CAZOKA010000028.1:0-13486 GCA_964580265.1 uncultured Rhodobacterales bacterium
GCACGCAGGCCTCTTCGCACAGGGTTTCGGTGGGGCACACGCGGGCGCACATGCCACCAAGGATGTTCTGGTTGAAGATGGTGCGCGCGGCCGATTCCGGGGTGCCCGTGGCGATTTGCCGGATGAACAGGGGAATGTCGATATCGGTCGGGCAGGCCGTGACGCAAGGCGCGTCATGGCAGAAATAGCAGCGATCCGCGGCAACGAGGGCCTCATGCCCCTGGAGCGGCGGATGCAGGTCCGAGAAATGCGCGTCATAGGCCGACGCATCAAGCCGGCCGGGCACGACCCCCGGCGTCAGGGTTTTGTCTGTCATGGCTACCTCCACTGTTTCAGTGCTTTTTTGCTGGGGTCAGTATTTCACAATTCTATTTTTTATCAAACGGTAAAATTTAGGCTGTTTGAAAATTGCCGTGTGCGCCTTTCTCCGGCCTTGACCGGTGCGGGATGGCGCGCTAGTGCGAAGGGGCTTTGGTCCGGGCGTTCACGCGTCCGGTGAAAAGGGAACGCGGTTAAATACCGCGACTGCCCCCGCAACTGTGAGCGGTAAGCGACATCGGCATTTGCCACTGTCATGGCGACATGACGGGAAGGCCCGGTGAAGCAACGACCCGCAAGTCAGGAGACCTGCCAGAGCGATCACCCTATCCGGGCGCGGGGCGCGCCGTGGATAACGGTCTTTCCGTCGTGGTGGCACCCGAACCGTCCGGGAAGGCCGCAGACTCCTTTCCGGGCAATCATACGCCCCGCATGGACCCGAGAAACGGGCCATGAAGGAAAGGACACAAGACGATGAAGCATTCGCTTTCCCCTATTGCGATACTCTGGCTGAGCACCGCGCCCATGATGGCGGGCGCGCAGGTTCTGGACCTGGACGAGATCACCGTTCTGGCCGGCCAGAGCGATACCGAACTGTCGCGCACCGGCGCCAGCGTCGAGGTTCTGAACCAAGACGATATCGACGCCGCGCCGCGAGACACGGCAACGGCGCTCAGCCTGCTGCCGGGCATCACCCTGTCGCAGAACGGCGGCACTGGCGCGACCAGCACCTTGCGGATTCGCGGGTTGGGGTCGAAATACATCGCGGTGCGTGTGGATGGTATCGACGTTTCGGACCCGTCCAGCACACAGACCGCGTTCAATTTCGGCGGCCTGATCAACAGCGGCATCGGGCGGATCGAGGTGCTGAAGGGCTCGCAATCGGCGATCCACGGCTCGGAAGCCGTGGGCGGTGTGATCGACATCTCATCGCGCCGGTCCGACAAGTTGGGATTTTCGGCGTCGGTCACGGCGGAGGGCGGGAGCTATGGCACCAAGCTGGGCGCGCTGACACTAAGCAATGCGACGGAAGAAGGCGAAGTGACGCTGAACCTGTCGCGCATCGACACTGACGGGTTTTCCAGCCGTGACAGCGACACCGAGGCGGATGGATTCGAACAGACCGACCTGCGCCTGACAGCGCGGCACGCTGTGACCGATCGGCTGACGCTGGGCATGGCGGGGCTTTATTCCGATGGCACGCTTGAGTTTGACCGCTCGACAAGCGATTCCAGCGGCGAGATCGAGCAGACCCGCACGGGCGCGCGCGTGTTTGCCGAATATGCGGGCGACGTGATAGACCATGAGTTCAGCGTGCAGAGTTTCACCAATGACAGGCTGGATGCGGGCAGCGCGTTCACCAACCGCTTTGTCGGCAAGCGCGACAAGGTGGAATATGCCGGGCACGCGGTGTTGAACCCGCGCACCGATCTGAGCTTTGGCGCGGAATGGAGCGGCGAGAGCGCGCGCCTTGACGCATCGCGTCATGACACGTCCGAAGCGGCGGCGTTTGCCGAGTTGCAATACGCGGCCAGCGATGCGTTGGACGTGTCATTGGCCTTGCGCCGGGACGAGCACGAGGATTTCGGCGGGCGCACCTCGGGGCGGGTGGCGCTGGCGTGGCGGTTTGCCGAGGATACCACCCTGCGCGCGGTGGCGGGCACCGGGTTCAGGGCGCCATCGCTGTATGAACTGTATGGGCCATACGGGAACACCGGCCTGATGGCCGAGACCAGCGAAAGCTACGAATTGAGCCTTGAGAGGCGGTTCGCGAATGAGGCCATGATCAAGGCGACGCTGTTCAATACCGCGATCGACAACCTGATCGACTACAGTTTTGTTACCTCAAGCTACGCACAAGTACCGGGCGTGACGCGCACGCGCGGTCTGGAATTGACGGGGCGCACGCCACTGGGCGGCACGGTGGACCTGTTCGGCAGCTACACCCTGACCGACACGCGCACGCCGGGCGGCGGGCGCCTGGCGCGCACGCCGAAGCATGATCTTTTGATCGGGCTGTCGGGGGAAACCGATTGGGGCTTGCGCGGCGAGGTTTCCGTGAACCACATCATGGACAGGCCCGATGACGGGTTCCCGTCGCAGGCGATGCCGGATTACACGGTTGTTCATGTCGGCACCAGTTATGCAGTGACCGAAGGTGCCGAGCTATATCTGCGGATCGAGAACCTGACCGACGAAACCTACCAGACGGCGGCGGGGTTCAACCAATCGGGCCGGGCGGCCTATTTCGGTGTTCGTGCGTCGTTCTAGGATCATAGGGATGGTGGCGGCGGTGGCCCTTGGCTGTGCCGCCACGATCGCCGGCGCGGCGGAGGATGCCCCGCGCCGGGTGGTGTCGATGAACCTGTGCACCGACCAGTTGGCGATGATGCTGGCTGCTGAGGGGCAGCTTGTGTCGGTGTCCGACCTGGCGGTGGACTCGCGCGCCTCGGCCATGGTGGAACGGGCGCGGGGCTACACGATCAACCACGCCCGCGCCGAAGAGGTGCACGCGCTGCGGCCCGACCTGGTGCTGGCGGGGCAGTATTCGTCGCGCGCCAGCGTCGGGATGCTGCGGCGGCTGGGCATCCGGGTAGAGACATTCGCGCCGGCGCGGTCGATGGACGATATCGGCGCGGCGATGGAGCGAATGGGTGTTCTGCTCGGCCGCGAGGATGCGGGCAAACGCGCCGCTGCGCGCTTCAACGCGCGGCTGACCGCGTTGCGCACCGAGGTGGCGCGGCGGCCCGAGGCGGCGCTGTATTATGCCAACGGCTACACGCTGGGCGACAAGACGCTGGCGGGGCAGATCCTGCTGACGGCGGGGTTTTCCAACACCGCCGCCAAGGCCGGGATCACCGGCGGGCGGGTGATGCCGCTGGAGCAGTTGGTGATGCACGCGCCCGAGGCGCTGATTTCCGGCACCTCCTATTCCGGCGAGACTCGGTCGGAGGCGATCCTGGACCATCCGGCCGTGGAAATGCTCAGGCGCAGCCGGCCATCGGCCGAGGTGCGCGACCGCGACTGGATCTGCGGCACACCGCATGTGCTGCGCGCGGTCGAAGGGTTGGGCGATTTGCGCCGCAAGGCATTGGAGGGCGAAGGATGATCCGGTTGTTCGCGGCACTTGGCATCCTGTGCGCGGCGCTGTTCATCGCCGCGCTGCTGGTGGGGCCGGCACAGATCGGCGCGGTCGAGGGGCTGCGCGCGCTGGTTCTGGGCGGCGAGGGGCCGGCGCCGCTGGTGATGCGGGAAATCCGCCTGCCACGCGCCCTGCTGGCGGTGATGATCGGCCTCAGCCTGGGCCTGTCGGGGGCGGCGATGCAGGGCTACCTGCGCAACCCGCTGGCCGAGCCGGGATTGATCGGGATATCGGGATCGGCCGCCTTGGGCGCGGTGGTGGCGATCCATACCGGGTTTTCGGCGGCGTGGGCCTATGGCCTGCCGCTATCGGCGCTGGCGGGGGCGTTGGCCGGTGTGGCGCTGGTGATCGCGCTGGCGGGGCCGCGGGGATCATCCCTGACGCTGATCCTGGCGGGGATCGCGATTTCGGCGATGGCGGCGGCGCTGACGTCGCTGGTGCTGAACCTGTCATCGAACCCGTTCGCCGCCAACGAGATCGTGTTCTGGATGATGGGATCGCTGGCGGACCGATCAATGATGCATGTGGGTCTGGCGCTGCCGCTGATGGTGGTGGGCTGGGCGATGCTGCTGCCGCTGGGCCGGGGTCTGGATGCGTTGACGCTGGGCGAGGATGCGGCGGCGTCCATGGGCGTGCGCCTGACGCGGATGCGGCTGGTGCTGGTTGTCGGCACCGCCTGCGTGGTGGGTGCGGCGACGGCGGTGGCCGGCGCGATCGGGTTTGTCGGGCTGGTGGTGCCGCATATCCTGCGGCCGCTGGTGGGGGCGCGGCCATCGCGGCTGCTATGGGCATCGGCACTGGGCGGCGCGGTGATGGTTCTGGCGGCCGATCTGGCGGTGCGGCTGATCCTGCCCGAGCGCGACCTGAAGCTGGGCGTGCTGACGGCGCTGGTGGGTGCGCCGCTATTCCTGCACCTGATCTACAAGACGCGGAGGGAATTGCCATGACCCTTCTGGCGCTTGACGATCTGTCGGTCAGCCTGCGGGGGCGGGACATCTTTGCCGGGGTGAGCGCGCACATAGAGGCGGGCGAGTTCGTCGGCCTGATCGGGCCGAACGGCGCGGGCAAAACGACGCTGATGCGCGCGGCGCTGGGGCTGGTGGCGGCGCGGGGGCACTCTTCGCTGCTGGACTGCCGGGCGGCGGACCGGGCGCGGCACGCGGCGTGGATGCCGCAGGCGCGCGACATCGCCTGGCCGGTCAGCGTCGAGGCGTTGGTGGCCCTGGGCCGGGTGCCGCATCTGCCGACAGGGCGGCGCCTGTCGGCGAGCGACCGGGCGCATGTGGATGCGGCGCTGGCGGCGATGGGGCTGGAGGACATGCGCCACCGCACCGCGACACGGCTGTCGGGGGGCGAGCAGGCGCGCGTTCTGATCGCGCGGGCGCTGGCGCAGGATACGCCGCTTCTGATGGCGGACGAGCCGATTGCCGGGCTGGACCCGGCGCACCAGATCAGCACGATGAAGGTGTTCGCCGGGTTGGCGCAGGAAGGGCACGCGGTGATCGCGTCGCTGCACGACCTGGGGCTGGCGGCGCGGCATTGCACGCGGCTTCTGCTGCTGGGCAATGGCGGGCTTGTCGCGGACGGGGCGCCGGGCGACGTTCTGACGCCCGACAACCTTGCACGGGTGTTCCATGTGAATGCGTGGTTCGAGGATACGCCGCACGGGCCGGTGTTTCAGCCACTGGAGGTGATCGAATGACGGCCGGTGTGAGCCTTGAGCGCCCGTGGCTGCGCCTTGATCTGGGCGGGCCGATGCGCGTGCTGAGCTGGGCGGTGAACCGGCCCGGCATCGTCACGGCGCGGCAGATCCTGTGGCGCGAGGTGCGCAACGCCGACCTGCCCGAGGATCTGGACGTGACCGAATGGCTGGGCGCGCAACTGGCGGCGCGCGGGGCGGGCGACTCGGTGGCGTTCCTGACCTCGCGCGACGTGCGCGCCTACGTGGATCGCAGCGCGCAGGTGGGCGCGGTGCGGGCAAGGGCCGTGGCCACGGTGGGCCTGTCCAATGCCGAACGTGTCGGCACCCGGATGGACCGCAGCGGCCACGACTGGGGCACGATCAACATCGCGGTGGTGATCGACGCGGCGCAGGGCGGGCTGAGCGAGGCGGCGCTGCTGGAGGCGATGAGCATCGCCGCGCAGGCCCGCACGGCGGCGGTGATCGAAGCGGGGCCGGACCTGCCCGGCGGGCGGGCAACCGGCACCGGCACCGATTGCATTGCCGTGGCTGCGCCAACTGGCCCCATGGACTATGCCGGCCTGCATACTGAGATAGGCGAGGCCGTGGGCCGCGCCGTTTACGACGCGGTTCTTGAAGGCACGCGGGATTGGATGACGCATGTGCGCCGGCCTGGGGCGGCGGCGGCGCAACGCGAAAGGACACTATGATGGAGACGGGTGCACTGATCGGGTTCCTGCAAAAGGGCGGTCCGGCCCTTTGGGTGATTGCCGTGCTGTCGGTTCTGACGCTGGCGCTGATCCTGTGGAAGGTGCTGCGCTTGCTGCGGCTGGGCGCGTGGGCAGGGCAGGCCACGGCGCGGGCTGTCGCGCTATGGGCCCGGCACGAGGATGCCGCCGCGCAAGAGGCCCTGGCCGGGCGCGGGGGGTTGCGCGCACGGCTGGCGCTGGCGGCGATGCGGGTGGCGGGCACGCCCGGCCGCGACGAGGCGCACGCCCGCGAGGAAACCACCCGCGTGGCGCGCGCCCTGCTGGCCGAGGCGCGCGCGGGGCTGCGTCCGCTGGAGCTGATCGCCACGATCGCGCCGCTTATCGGCCTTCTGGGTACGGTCCTGGGAATGATCGAGGCGTTCCAGGCGTTGCAGGAAACCGGCAGCCGCGCGGACCCGGCGGCACTGGCCGGCGGAATATGGGAGGCACTGCTGACAACGGCTGCGGGCATGGCGGTGGCGATCCCGGCGTCGATGGCGCTGACGTGGTTTGAGTCGGTGGCCGACCGCGTGCAGGCCGACATGGAGGATGCCGCGACGCGCATCTTTACCCGCGCCGCGCCCGTATCCGGGGAGGCGCGGTAATGTTCGCCTTTGCCCAACCCCGCCGCGCGCGCAAGCCCAGCCTGACACCGATGATCGACGTGGTGTTCCTGCTGCTGGTGTTCTTCATGCTGGCGGCGCGTTTCGGCGGTGACATGGCACTGCCGCTGGCGGCGGCGGGCGGCGGCGCGGCGGGCTACGAGGGGCCGCCGCGGCTGGTGTCGGTGCAGGCCGAGGGCGCGCTGTCGCTGAACGGGCAGGCAGTGGCACTGGATGATCTGGCGGCGCGACTGGCGCCGCTGATGGACGCGCCCGACGACGTTGTCGTGCTGCGCCCGCACGGCGAGGCCACTGTGCAAGACCTGGTGCGGGTGACGGACAGCTTGCGCGCGGCGGGGCTGCGCCGGTTGATCGTGGTGGAGGGGCCTTGATGCAGTTCGACACCCCTCGCAGGACACGCAACATGGATGCCAGCATCGTGCCGATGATCAACGTGGTTTTCCTGCTGCTGATCTTTTTCCTGATGACGGCGCAGATCGCGCCGCCCGACCCGGTGCAGGTGACCCCACCCGAGGCCGGAGAGGCGGAGCAGGCAGGGGCACGCGATGCGATTTACCTGGATGCGCGCGGCACGCTGGCCCTTGCCGGTGCGCGCGGACCGGCGGCGGTGGTTGCCGCGCTGCAAGCCCGCGACGACCCGCGCGCGCCGGTGCTGATACGCGCCGACGCGGGCGCGCCCGCGCAAGACCTGGCGCAGTTGATGGCGCGGCTTTCGGCGCTGGAGTTGCGCGGTATCGAATTGGTCACGGTGCCGCGATGATACGGGGGGTGGAGTTCATATCCTGCGTTTGCGTCGCGGCGGCTGCGCATGTGGGGCTGTGGGCGTTGTCGCCGGGCGGCGGCGTTACCTCGTCGGGCGCGCAGGGCGCGGCGCTTGCATCGCTGGAGGCATCAAGCGACAGCATCGCGCAGATGGTCGCCGCCTGGGAGCGCCCGCCGGACGTGGCCGAGACACTTGACGCGCCCGAGGTGGCGGAGCCTGACCAACAGGTCGCCGCGTTGCCGCAAATCAGCGATGCGCCTCGTCGGGCCACACCGCCCAGGGCGCCGAGCGCGACAGAGGCCAGCCCGAACGCGCCGCGCCCCGATATGTCAGCCGCGCGTGCGCTCCCCCTGCCGGTGCCAGAGGTATCGGCGCGGGTAGATGCCCTGCCCGCGCCGCCGCAGATGCCAGAGCCAGCGCCGCAACGGGTGGCGGCCAACCCGGACGCGCCAGAGCGCCCCAAGGCCCCCCGCCCCGCCATGCCCGCGCCAAGACGTGCGCAGGCGCCAATGATCGACACCACCAGCGCCCCGCCGCCCGCGCCGCGCGCCGCGCCGCAGCGTTCTGCACGCCCGAAACAGCGCCCCGAGCCGCCGAAGCCGGTGCAAAAGGCCAGCGTGGACAGCCGCGCCGCCCCGGCCCAGCAAGCCGCTGGAACGGGGGGCAAGACCGCGCGCGGTGATCAGGGCAGCGCCGATGTCAGCACCGGCGACACCGCCGGGCGGCGCGCGCAACTGGCGCGTTGGGGCGCAAGCATCCGGCGCAGTATCGAGCGCGGCAAGCGGTATCCGCGCGGTGCCCGCCAAAGCGGCACGGTGACGGTGCAACTGACCGTCAGCCGCAGCGGCACATTGAGCGCGGTACACGTCGTGGCCTCATCCGGGGTGGCTGCACTGGACACCGCGGCGGTGGCGGCGGTGCGGCGTGCGCGTCTGCCCGCGGCGCCCGACGCGCTATCGCTGTCCGGGTATCGGTTCAGCCTGCCGATCACCTTTCGCCGCTGAGGCATGAGGCGGGACATCGACCGCTTGCCAGCGCATGACGCACGGCCCAGTATGACCGCGGAGGTCGGTGGATGACGGGCGATATCTATCTGGTGCTGGGCGGAATCGGGATGTTCCTGTTCGGCATGAAGATCATGACCGAGGCCCTGCGCGAGGCCTCGGGGCGGCGCCTGCGGACTTTGCTGGCGCGGTTCACTAGGACACCGCTATCGGGGGTGGCGACGGGGGCGGTCGCCACGGCGGCGGTGCAATCGTCCAGCGCGACGACGGTGATGACGGTCGGGTTTGTCGGCGCGGGACTACTGAGCCTGCCGCAATCGCTGGGCATCCTTTACGGCGCCAATATCGGAACCACGGCGACCGGGTGGATGGTGACCCTGCTGGGGTTCAAGCTACACCTCGGGACCGTCGCGTTACCGGCGCTGTTCGCCGCCAGCCTTGTGGCCCTGCTGACCACCGGGCGCAGCGCGCGGATCGGGCGGGTTGCGGCGGGGCTGTGCCTGCTGTTCATCGGGCTGGACCTGATGCAGGACGGCGCGGCGCGGTTCGGTGACGCGGTGACGCCGCAGAGCCTGCCGGGGGCGGGGCTGTGGGCGCAGGTGCAATTGCTGACGCTCGGGCTGGCGATGACACTGGTCATGCAATCCTCCAGCGCGGCGCTGGCGGTGGTGCTGGTTTTCCTGGGCAGCGGCGCGATTACCTTTGCGCAGGCGGCGGCGATGGTAATCGGCATGAACCTTGGCACCACGTTCACCGCGATGCTGGCGACACTGGGGGGATCGCGGGCGATGCGGCAGACGGCAGTGGCGAACCTGATGTTCAACGCGGGCACGGCGGTGGTGGCGTTTCCCCTGCTGGGACTGAGCGCGCCGCTGTTCGCGCAGGTGAGCGCGGTGGCTGGCGCGCAAACGGCGCTGGTGACGTTTCACACCGCGTTCAACGTGGTGGGCGCGTTGATCTTTCTGCCATTCACCACGGGATTCGGGCGGTTGGTGCAACGCCTGATCCCCGAGCGGCGGCCAGGCGATCCGGCCGAGGCGCTGGACCCTGCCCTGCTGTCCGATGAAAGCGCGGCGATGGACGCGCTTCACGCTGTGCTGGGCGGGTTGGCCTGCGAGGTGTTCAGCGCGCTTGGCCGGGCCATGTCGCCAGATCCCGACATGCGCACGATGGCGGCGGTAGATGCGCGGGTGAAGCCGGCGCTGGAACGCGGGGCGGCTTACGCGGCGCGCATTCAGATCGCGCCGGACCATGCCCAGGCACGCGAGCGCCACGCCGCGCTGCTGCACCAGGCCGATCACCTGGCGCGGATGCTGCGGCGCATGGAACGGCGCGGGATGATCGCGGTGCTTCTGGATGATCCGGGCGTATCCCGAGCCGCGCGCCTGTTCGGCGCGACGTTGTCGCGGGCGGCGGCCCAGGGGCAACCAGCCGCGCAGGCATCGCGGCTGGCGTGGCTGTCCGGGTACGTGGAGCGGCGGGCGAAGCAGCACCGGCGCGCCACGCTGCTACGAGAGCATGTCGGCACGATCAGCGTGCAGGATATGTTCGAGCGGACAGACGCAATGCGCTGGCTGCACCGCACGGTGGATCACGCCGAACGCATTGCGCATTATGATGGCTTGGCGGGGCATCCGCCACCGCCCCCGGCCGCGTGAGAGAGCCAGGGCGCGAGGGATGGCACCCTGGCTGATTGAACGAAACCCCCGGCGCCTTAAACTCCGGCGTCGAGCGCGGCAACGATGGCATCGCCCATTTCGCTGGTCGAGACGGGGGTGACGCCCTCTTCGCCAAGAAGATCGGCCGTGCGCAGGCCATCGGCCAGCACCTTTTCCACGGCGTTTTCGAGGCGGGTCGCCTCCTCCCCAAGGTCGAACGAATAGCGCAGCGCCATTGCGAAGCTGAGGATGCAGGCGATCGGGTTGGCTTTGCCCTGCCCGGCGATGTCCGGGGCGGAGCCGTGCACCGGCTCGTACAGCGCCTTGGGACGGCCATTGGCCATCGGCGCGCCAAGCGATGCCGAAGGCAGCATGCCAAGCGAGCCGGTCAGCATCGCCGCCGCATCCGACAGCAGGTCGCCGAACAGGTTGTCGGTTACGATCACATCGAACTGCTTGGGCCAGCGGCAGAGCTGCATCGCGCCGGCATCGGCATACATATGGCTGAGTTCGATATCGGGGTATTCGGCCGCACCCACGCGCGTGACGACCTCGCGCCAGAGCACGCCGGATTCCATCACGTTGGCCTTTTCCATCGAACAGACCTTGCCGCCGCGTTTGCTCGCCAGCTCGAACGCCGAGCGCGCGACGCGTTCGATCTCGGACTCGGTGTATCGCTGGGTGTTGATGCCGACGCGCTCATTGCCTTCTTCGAAAATGCCGCGCGGCTCTCCGAAATAGATGCCCGAGGTCAACTCGCGCACGATCATGATATCAAGGCCCGCGACAACATCGCGCTTGAGCGAGGAAAAGTCGGCCAGCGCATCGAAACATTGCGCCGGGCGCAGGTTGGCGAACAGGTCCATCTCCTTGCGCAGGCGCAGCAGGCCGCGCTCGGGCTTGACGCTGAAATCCAGCGCGTCGTATTTCGGCCCGCCCACGGCGCCCAGCAGGACGGCGTCCACCTCCTGTGCCTTGGCCATCGTGTCGTCGTGCAGGGGTGTGCCGTGCGCGTCATAGGCCGCGCCACCGACGAGATCCTCGCTTACGTCGAAATCTATGCCGCGCTTGTCGCCGTACCATCCGATAATCTTGCGCACTTCGGCCATGACTTCGGGGCCGATCCCGTCACCGGGCAGAATGAGAAGCGAGGCGGTCGTCATGAGCGGTATCCTTTGACTGGGAAACGGTTGCGCATGGCGTAGCCGCTGGCGCGCGGAGGGTCAAGAAAGCACCTTGCCCAACCCGTCCGCCAGCATATCCCAGACCCGCGCGATGCGCGGCGTGCGGCGGGTGGCCTGCGGCGCGGCCAGCCAGACCGGCAGCGCGGGCAGAACCAGATCGGGCAGCAAGCGGCGCACGCGCGGCTCGGCCTGGCCAAGTGTGCGCGGTGCGAAGCCGATACCGCAGCCGGCGCATAGCAGGTTCCAATAGACCAGTTGATTGTCGCAACGGGTGGTGAACCAATCGCGGGTAGCGGGCCATCCCATGTCGCGCATGCCGCGCAGGATCAGATCGCTGCGGTCATACCCGATCAGGTCATGTGACGGCAGCGCATCAAGGGTTTCGGGCACACCGGCGCGATCAAGGTAGCCGTGGGCGGCATATATGCCGATGGGCATCTCGCCGATCTGGCGCGCAACGATATCGAGTTGCTGCGGGCGATACATGCGCACGGCGATATCGGCGTCACGGTATAGCAGGTTGTCGCTGCTGTCCGAGGCGACAAGATCGACCCGCAGGCGCGGCAGGGCCTGGCGGATGCGGGCGACGATCGGGGGCAGGAGGTGGAAGGCCACCACCTCGCTGGCAGTGATGCGCACCGCGCCTTCGAGGGCGCGATCACGGCCTGCCGCCGTCAGGGCGATGTCGGCGATGGCGTCGCGCATGCGCTGCGCGGCGGGCAGCAGCGCCTGGCCACCATCGCTGAGCGAGAGGCCGCGCGGGTGGCGCGTGAACAGGTCCACGCCAAGTTTCGCCTCGATCTGTCGAATCTGCCGGCCAAGGGTGGGCTGGCTACGCCCCAGCCGCCGCGCCGCCCCCGAGAGCGAGCCGGCCTCGGCCACGGCAAGGAAAGCTTGGACAAGGGACCAGTCGAGGGTTCTGAGAGCTTCATCCATTCATTTATGAATACCAGATAGGAAATTTATGGCAATTACAGATCAAATATTTGCGGTGTATTTTCGGACGCAATCCAACGGTCAACGCGAAGAAAGGACACGAAGATGCAAAAGACTGTTTTGATACTGGGACAAGGCGGCCGCTTTGGGCGCACGGCGACAAAGGCCTTTGAGCAGGCAGGATGGCAGGTGCGCGGGTTCACCCGCGGACAGGACGACCTGAATGAGGCGGCGCGCGGCGTGGATGTGATCGTGATGGGGTGGAACCCGCCCTATCATCACTGGGCCGCGCAACTGCCGGGGATGCACGCAGACGTGCGGCGCGTGGCGCTGGCCAATGACGCCACGGTGATCGTGCCCGGCAACGTATACGTCTTTGGCCCCGATCAGGGCATGCCCTGGGACGAGGCGACACCGCACCGCGCGACCAACCTGCTGGGCCGGCTGCGGATCGAGATGGAGGCCGCTTATCGCACCGAGGGGGTGCGCACGATCCTGCTGCGAGCGGGTGATTTCCTGGATACCGAGGCATCGGGCAACTGGTTCGACCTGATGATGGCGACCAAGCTGCCGCGCGGGGTGCTGCGGTATCCGGGCAACGCGGACATCCCGCATGCGTGGGCCTACCTGCCTGATCTGGGCCGGGCGGCGGTGGCCCTGGCCGAGCGGCGCGACAGCCTGCGCCGGTTCGAGGATGTGCCATTTGCCGGGATCACGATGACCGGGCGCGAGATGGCGCAGGCACTTGCCCGCGTGCGGGGGCACGCGGTGCGCGTCAAGCCGCTGGCGTGGTGGCCATTCAGGCTGGCGTGGCCGTTCATGCCGATGGTCAAGCACCTGTTCGAGATGCGATACCTGTGGAACACGCCGCACCGGCTGAGCGATGCGAAGTTCAAGGCGCTGCTGCCCGATTTCCGGGTGACACCGGCGAATGAGGCCCTGCGCGCAGCAACGGCGCATTTGCCGGGCGCGGTTCACGCGGCGGGCGGCGCGGCGCGAGCTGCTGCTGGGTGAGCTTGGGGTGTGCGCCCCAACTCAAGAGCGCGCGGCATTCGCGCTCTTGACCCGTCAAGCCGCAGGCTTGCCAGCGGCGAAACGGCGCACGCGAATTGTTGCCAAAGGCCTCTGCATGGCTTTGTTCATGATGCGAAAGGAGGGCAGCGCCTGCCTGGGCTGGCGCTTTGGCGTGCCGGTGTCCAAAGGCGATGACATCAACTAAATCGCGACATTTCAAGATGGTGCAACGTCGAAAGCGCCTGCCGGGGGGCAGGCAGGCGCTGCCCGGCGGTGCCGCCGGGCGGGGCACATCCGCCGAGGTGCGCCTTCAGGGCCAGTCCAGGTCAACCCAGACAAGGCGGTGAGGGCTGGCAGTTGCTACGGGGGCGGCCATCGGATCACCCGGCGCGGGCCAGAAGACGCCCGCGCCGC
>CAZOKA010000029.1:0-13394 GCA_964580265.1 uncultured Rhodobacterales bacterium
CGGACGGGCGCTGCGCGGCGGCGCTACGCGCCTCGATTCCGCGCATTGGTGCCCAACCTCGAACGTCCGCCCCAGGCCAATCATTGCCCTCCACGACCTGCAAAGGGCGCAGGAACCTTTTGTCAGGTGGCAATCACTAGCGTGTCGTGACACAGGAGGCATTCGAGGAGTTCAAAAAGCACGATCGCAGGTTTGGCCACGCTGGTGGCGTTGGCGGGATGCGAGGATGGCGCGCCGCGGGGCCTGGTCGATCTGGTGGCGTGGCTGGAGCATGTGAAGCAGGACTGATCCGGATCAAGGCGCGCGGGGGCGCGCTCTGGCAGGGATGGCAGGGTGCTACGGTAGGAGGGCTGACCATGACAGTGCAATTTTTCAAGGCAGGCCGGGCGGCGGCGATCGCGTTGGCGGTGGTGGCTGGCGGCGCACAGATGGGCGCGGCTGAAACGGTGCCGCCGCCGGGCGACGCGGCCGAGGGGCGCGCGCTTTACCTGGAGTTCTGCGCGACGTGTCACGGCATCGACGCGGAGGGCCGCGGGCCGATGGCGGCGGCGCTGGTGATCCAGCCGACGGATCTGACGGCTCTGGCGGCAGGCAATGAGGGGCGGTTTCCGCGTGGCCGGGTGGTGCGGCGTATCGACGGGCGCGATCCGCTGGTCAGTCACGGCAGCCCGATGCCGGTTTACGGCGAGTTTTTCGAGGGCGAGGACGTGGCCCTGCGCACCGATAGCGGGCAGCCGATCATGACCAGCCAGCCGATCGCCGATCTTGTATCCTACCTGGAAACGCTGCAGGATTAGGGCCGAACGGGGCAAGGCAGCGCGAGGAGCACAGCATGAGGGTTTGGACGATGGGCGCCGTGGCGGCAGGGGTTTTCGCGGCCTGTGCTGCCCCCGAGATGCCGCTGCCGCCCGAGGGGGCGGCGCTTTATGCCGAGAATTGCGCGCTGTGCCACGGACCGGCGGGGCGCGGAGATGGGCCGATGGCGGAAGGGCTGTCGCCCGCGCCGGCCGAGCTGACGCGAATCGCGGCGCGGGCGGGCGGCGCGTTTCCGCGGGCCGATGTCCTGTCCACGATCGACGGCTATACGCGCATGGCCCATGACCGGGCGCAGGACATGCCCGAGTTTGGCCTGCTGCTGCGCGGGGAAACCGTGCCGGTTGACGTGGGCGACGGGCAATTCACGCCGGTGCCGCGCCCGTTGGCGGCGCTGATGGTGTACCTGGAGAGCATCCAGGAGGGATAAGCGCAGCGGTCAGGCGGCCGGGCAGGTCGGCCAGGGTGCGCGCGCCGAGCTGGCCCATGTTGGCGTGCAGATCGCGCGTGAGCATGTCGGCCAGGTGCGCCGGCCCCGCCGCGCCCAGCGCGCCCAGCGCATAGTGCCATGCGCGTCCCAGCATCACGAAATCGGCGCCCAGCGCGATGGCGCGCAGGATGTCCAGACCGCCTTCGATGCCGCTGTCGAAGATCAGCGGCAGGCGCGTGGCAGTGCGGATCGCGGGCAGCGCCTCGATGCTGGCGGGGGCGGCGTCGAACTGCCGGCCGGCGTGGTTGCTGACCCAGAGCGCATCAACGCCTGCCGCCTCGAGCGCGGGCACGTCGCGCGGGTCCAGCACCCCTTTGACGATCAGTGGGCCGTCCCATGCCGCGCGCAGCGCGTGCAGGTAGCTCATGTCGGGCGAGGTGCGCAGCATGTAGCCGGCGTGTTCGGTCGAGCCGAGGCCAGTGACCGTGCCGGCGTAGTCGTCGATCAGCCGCATCCGCGGCATGCCCAGCCGCGCCGTGCCCAGCGCCCAGGCCGGGCAGCGCGCCACCTGCGCCATCAGGCGCGGGGTCAGGCGCGGGGGGCTGGTCAGGCCCGAGCGGGTCTGGCGTTCGCGGCGGCTGGCGACGGGCACATCGGCGGTCAGCACCAGCGTGGAAAACCCTGCATCGCGGGCGCGGGCCAGCATGTCGGCGCGGATGCCCGCATCGCGCGGCGGATACATCTGGAACCAGCCATTGCCGTCCAGATGGGGCGCGACATCCTCGGGCGGGCGGCTGGCGACGGTGGACAGGCCATAGGGCAGCCCCGCGGCGGTGGCGGCGCGGGCCAGCAGGCGTTCGGCATCGGGCCAGAACAGCCCCGACATGCCCACCGGGCTGATACCGAAGGGCAGGGCATAGTCGCGGCCCAGCAGGCGCGTGCGCAGATCTGCGGTAAACTCGCCATGCAGGATCGAGGGCATCAGCAGCACCTCGTCCAGCTTGCGGCGGTTGCGGGTTTGGGTCGCCTCGGTGCCTGTCGCGCTGTCGAGGTATTCGAAGGCGAACCACGGGATGCGGCGGCGCGCGCGCGCCTTGAGATCGGCGATGGCAGGATATCGTTGGTGCAGGTCCATGCGGCACAATGGCGTGCGCCGGCGCGAAATGGCAAGAGCGCGCGGGCAGCATTGGCGGGAAGGGTATGAAACCGGGGGGCGAAAATGGAAACGGCGGCACCCAGGGAGGAGGAGGGGTGCCGCCGTTCCTTTTCTACGGCCCGCGCCCAGGGAGGAGGAGGGGCGTGCGCCGTATTCCGTGTGACCCGAAAGTCGGGCCGAAGGTCAACGCGGCGGCGTCAGGGAGGAGGTAGACGCCGCCGCCTTGTTTCAGGGCTCCCAGGGAGGAGGAGAGGAAACCCTGATCCCGTGATGCATCAGGCGCGTGGCCCGTATGCGTGTTCGTATGCCACCGAGCGGATCTGCGAGCGGCTCATGCCGATGTCGCTGAGTTCGCGGTTGGACAGGCTTGCCAGCTCGTTCAGCGTCTCGCGGTAGATGCGGTAGCGGGCATAGCGTTCGCCCAGTGCCTTGAGCACCAGTGCGGCGCGGTCAAACAGGCCGGAGTGGGCGGCGCGGATATCGGTTACGTGTGCCATTTTCGTTTCTCTTTCGTCTATATTCGTTCGCGCTGTGCTTTGCTGCGCTGTTGAGATCGAATATACGTCTTTGCTGCGATTGCACAATGGACAGATCAGCAATGCTGCTATGCGGCAAATGCATATGAAAGGCTGACCTAATGTTTGGGCAGCGCGCCTGATTTGTGCACATTTTTTCGGCGGGGGTTGCTTGCCCGGTAAAACCTGCCACCTATTGCGGCGGCAATGATGGGAGATGAGGCATGAGCGTGACGCGCGAGATGGTTGAGCAGGCCCTGCGGCACATTACGCTGCCCGGCGGGGGCGATCCGGTCTCGCGCGATATGGTGCGTGCATTGAGCATCGAGGGTGGCACTGTGCGATTCGTTCTGGAAGCGCCCAGCCCGGATGCGGCGCGCGGGATGGAGGCGCTCAGGGCCACGGCCGAGCAGGCGGTGGCGCGGCTGGACGGGGTCGAAACGGTGAGCGTTGCCTTGACGGCGCATGGCCCGGACAGGGGCGCCGCCGCGCCGACCATCGGGCAGCACCCGCAGCCGCAGAAGGGCCCGATCAAGCCCGAGGGCGTGGCGCGCATCCTGGCGGTCGCGTCGGGCAAGGGGGGCGTCGGCAAATCCACGGTGTCGGCCAACCTGGCGGTGGCGCTGGCGCGGCAGGGGCGGCGCGTGGGATTGCTGGATGCCGATATCTACGGGCCGTCGCAGGCGCGCATGATGGGCGCCACGGCCCGCCCCGCCAGCCCCGATGGCCAGACGATCATCCCGCTGCGCCTGCACGGGGTGACGATGATGTCGATCGGGCTGCTGGTGGAAGAGGACAAGGCGATCGTGTGGCGCGGTCCGATGCTGATGGGGGCGTTGCAGCAGCTTGTCGGGCAAGTGCAGTGGGGCGAGCTGGACGATCTGATCATCGATCTGCCGCCGGGCACGGGAGATGTGCAACTGACGCTGTGCCAGAAGACCGAGCTGAGCGGCGCGCTGATCGTGTCCACGCCGCAGGACGTGGCGCTATTGGATGCGCGCAAGGCGATCGACATGTTCCGCACCCTGGGCACGCCGGTGCTGGGCCTGATCGAGAACATGTCCACCTTTCATTGCCCCGAGTGCGGGGCGGAAACGCAGATCTTCGGCCATGGCGGCGTGGCCGCCGAGGCGGAGCGGATGGGCGTGCCGTTGCTGGCGGCGCTGCCGATCGACCTGGATACGCGCCTTGCCGGGGATGCGGGCACGCCGGTGGCGGCCGGCGATGGCGCGGTGGCCGAGGCCTATGCCGCGCTGGCGGCGCGGCTGGTGGCGGACGGTATCGCCTGAGCGGGCGGCGGCGCTACTTGCGCCGCTTGGGCACCGCGTCGGGGCCGCGCGGCGCGCGGGTGCCGGACTTGCTGCCCTTGCCCGACTTGCCGGGTTTGCCGCGCGCGCCCAGCCGGGCCGAGGCATCGGCCGCGCCCTTGCGATACTTGGGCGCCGGTTTGGCGGCGTCGGCGGGTTTCTTGTCACCCGATGGCGCGGCGGGTTTGGCCGCAGGTGTTCCGGCTGGTTTTCCGGCTGGTTTGCTGGCGGGAGGCTTGCCGGATGCGCCCTTGGGGGCGCGGGCCGGGGGCTTCTTGTAGTTTGAATGCACGGCCTCGTCGCGGGGTTCGGGTTTGGCCGGTTTGGGCGTGCGGGGTTTGGCGGGCGCGTCTTGCGGCGGTTTGCCCTTGGCGCGGGGTTTGCGCGGCGCGTCATCGGCGCGCGCAGCGGGCGCGGGGGCCTGTCCGCGATGGGGCTTTTTCGGACCGCGCGGCGGGCGCGATTGCGGTTGCGGGCGCGGCGCGCGCGCGGTGTCAGTCGGGGCGTCCGCGACGGTGGCGGTAACGCCATCCTCCAGCACCCCGTCCGGGCCGATGGCGGACAGGAACGCGGGCAGGCGCGGCGCGGCCAGTTCGACATGGGTGGCGGTGTCGCCGACGCGGATCGCCCCGATGTCGCCCTTGTTCAGCCCGCCGGCGCGGCACAGCATCGGCAGCAGCCAGCGCGCCTCGGCCCGGTCACCCGCGCCGATCGACAGCTTGACCCATGCCGAGGGACCGAAGGCGGCGCGGGTATCCTCGCGCTTTTGCGGGCGGTCTTCGGGGGTTGCCAGATCCTCGGGGGCGGAATGCTGCGCGGTGAACAGGCGCAGGCAGGCGGCGGCGATCTGTTCGGGGGGATGGGCGGCGGTGATGCGCGCGACCATGTCGGCCTCGCCTTCGGTGACGGGCGCGGACCAGAGCGGATCGGACAGCAGGCGATCCTCGTCGCGGGCGCGGACCTCTTCGGCGGAGGGCGGAAGGCCCCATTCGGCGGTGATGCGGGCGGTGCGCAGCAGGCGTTCGGCCTTGCCGCGGGCGCGCGGCGGCACGATCAGCGCGCTCAGGCCCTTGTTGCCGGCGCGCCCGGTGCGCCCCGAGCGGTGCAGCAGCGTGTCGGCGTTGGTGGGCAGGTCGGCGTGGATCACCAGCTCCAGCCCCGGCAGGTCGATCCCGCGCGCGGCGACATCGGTGGCCACGCAGACCCGCGCGCGCCCGTCGCGCATGGCTTGCAGGGCGTGGCTGCGCTCGGTCTGGGTCAACTCGCCGGAGAGGGCCACCACCGCGAAGCCGCGATTGTGGAACCGCGCGGTCAGGCGGTTGACGGTGGCGCGGGTGTTGCAGAACACGATGGCGTTGCGCGCATCGCTGTGGCGCAGCAGGTTGATGATCGCGCCTTCGGTGCCGTCATGGGCCACGCGCAGCGCGCGGTAGGCGATATCGGCGTGCTGGCTGGCGCCGCCGGTGGTGGTGACGCGGACGGCGTCAGCGCTGAGATAGTCGCGCGACAGCGCCACGATGCCCGGCGGCACGGTGGCCGAGAACATCAGCGTGCGCCGCGTGGCGGGGGCGGCGGCGAGGATGAATTCCAGGTCTTCGCGAAAGCCCAGGTCGAGCATCTCGTCGGCCTCGTCCAGCACCACGGCGCGGATCGCGTCGAGGTTGATCGAGCCGCGCTTGACGTGATCGACGAGGCGGCCGGGGGTGGCGACCACGATATGCGCGCCGCGCTCCAGTGCGCGGCGTTCGTCGCGCATGTCCATGCCGCCCACGCAAGAGGCCATCACCACGCCGCAATCGGCATAGAGCCACTGGAACTCGCGCCGGACCTGGAGCGCCAGCTCGCGCGTGGGGGCGATGATCAGGGCCAGCGGCGTGGCGGCGGCGGGCAGGGCGCCGTCCGCGTCCAGCAGCGTCGGCGCGATCGCCAAGCCAAAGCCCACGGTCTTGCCCGATCCGGTTTGCGCCGAGACCAGCAGGTCGGCGCCGATCAGGTCGGGGCGGGTCATCTCGGTCTGGACGGGGGTCAGCGCGTCATAGCCCTGACGCGCCAGCGCCTCGGCCAGCGGTTTCATCATCGGTGTTGTCAGGGGCATATATGTCTCGGGACTGCGGCAGGGGGAGGGGCGCGTCGGCGTATGTGTTCGGGCCGGGCGGCTGAGGCGTGGGGCATATACCGCGCGGGGGCGGGTGTATAGGGGGCAATTGCGGGGGTGGGTTTGAATCGCCGTATCGCCCGGCATCGCCGGGGCTTCGAGGTGCCGACCTGCACGACCGTCTTGAACGCGCCCTCCAGGTCGGTCGCGGCCCTATGTTCCGAATGTGACATCCGCCATCGGCATCGCCCTTGCCCCCAAACCCGTCAGCCGAAGGCCAGCGCGGCGGTGCCGCCCAGCGTCAGCCCACCGGCCAGGATGATGCTGTAGCCCGCCAGCATCAGCAGCCCGTCGCGCACGAAGATGCCCAGCCCGAACAGCGCCATCGCGGTGGCCACGATCGATGTCAGGAACGGCACGAATTCGATCATCGGCATGAAGAATGCGATCACGCAGCACAGCGCCAGCGCGGCAAGGTTGCCGGGCCTGTCGGTGAGGAAGGTCAGGCGTTCGTTGATATAGGGATCGAGCCGGCGCAGCAGGGGGCGCAGCGCCTCGAGCCCCTGTTGCAGGCGTCTGTTCGTCAGCCGCCGCCGCAACAGCACGCCGGGCATCCACAGGGCGGGGCGGCCCAAGATGATCTGCGCCGCGACGAGGCCGATCATCGCCGCAAGGATGGTCGGCACCGTGGGAATCGCCGACAGCGGCGAGACGATCGCCAGCGACGGCACCAGCAGCAATGCCCCGAAGGAGCGCGGGCCAAGCGCCTCGACGATGTCGCCGAGGCTGACGGGATCGGATTTGGCGCGGCCCTGGCCGAGCTGCTCAAGCTGGTCGAGCAGCCGCTCGAGGTTGTCGGTGCCGTCTGTCGAGCGGCTGATTTGCGGTCTTTGCTGTGTTGGCATGGCTCCGTCCGGGCGCGCCCGGCCCGTCCTTGGGGCGATGCGGCAAGAATATTGCCGCTGGCGGGAACTGCAAGCGCTCAGGCGGGTTACGGGAATGCGTGGGACGCGGTTGGCAACCTGTGGGCCGCGCGGCGAATCACCTGCATGAATCGCGCTGAGATCCTGGGAAATCTATGTTTCTCGTGGTGTCGGGTGATGTTATCAGTGGAATTTAGCAGGAAATGCGGGAAATCATGGGAAGAATTTTGAGATGAATGGATTTACCATATATTGTGTTAATAATCTCTACTACCGCAAGTGAGGGTATGTGTGGGGCGATCATTGACCTCAAGATGTAGTTTTGATGGATGTTTTGGGCATGTTTATCCAGATGTAGATGCAAAAATCCGTTGATTTCCATGAAATCCCGTGGCATCCCTAATAGCACGATGAGACGGGAATAAGGGGCACCAAACGACCCCGAACAAAAAACTCCCAAGTCAGGTTTCATACAGGCCCCGCTCTCATCGAGACGACAGATCCGGCGCGCGGGCGAGCAGACATCCCCCCAGGTGGCGCGCGCAGTCGGACACCCCCGCGAGTAGCGGGACGAGGGCGGCGGATTGGGCAGTGGCAGCAGCTCAATCCGCCGTTTTCATTCCAAGGGGTGAAAATTGTTCCGGGGGGAGGAAATGGAAGGATCACGGGGAAGTGGTTCGCAGGTTCAGAGGCGAGAGCCACCACAAGGTGGACGGCAAGGGGCGGGTCTCGATTCCGGCCTCGTTTCGCCGTGTGCTGGAGGCTGGCGATCCGAACTGGATCTCGGGGCTGAACCCCGAACTGGTGATCGTTTACGGCGACCATCGCCGCAACTACCTGGAATGTTACACGATCGACGCGATCACCGAGGTCGATAACAAGATCGACGCGTTGCCGCGCGGGTCGATGGAACGCAAGATGCTGCAACGCCTGTTCCACGGCCAATCCTACCCGACCAACGTGGATGAAACCGGGCGGCTGGTGCTGCCGGCGAAGCTGCGGGCCAAGATCGGTCTGGAGGGCGAGGCGTTCTTTATCGCGGCGGGCGACACGTTCCAGATATGGAAGCCGGAAACCTACGAGTCCGAGGAGTTGTCGAAAACCGAGGACTGGCTCGACGAGCTGCCCGACGATTTCGACCCGCTGATATTCCTGGATCGCGCCAAGGGGGAGTGAGCGTTGCCCGGCATGGCCCCCAACGATGGTAAATCCCCCCATGTTCCGGTTTTGTTGCGTGCGCTGTTGCGGGCGGTGGCGCCGGTGCGCGGCGTGTGGCTGGACGGCACGTTTGGCGCCGGGGGCTATACGCGCGGATTGCTTGATGCAGGCGCGGACAAGGTGATCGCGGTGGACCGCGATCCGCTGGCCTTCGAGATGGCGCAGGATTGGATCGGCGATTACGAGGGCCGGATCGAGCCGGTCGAGGGTGTGTTTTCCAAGATGGACGAGTATGCGCAGGGTCTGGATGGCGTGGTGCTGGATCTTGGCGTGTCCTCGATGCAGCTTGACCGGGCCGAGCGCGGGTTTTCCTTTGGCAAGGATGGGCCGCTGGACATGCGGATGAGCCAGAGCGGGCGCAGCGCCGCGGACCTGGTGGCGGAGGCGAGCGAGGCGGAGCTGGCCGAGATCCTGTACCTGTACGGCGAAGAGCGGGCCAGCCGCCGGATCGCGCGGGCCATCGTGCGTGCGCGGGCCGAGGCGCCGATCACGCGAACCATGCAGCTATCGGCGATCATCGAGAAGTGCCTGCCCCGGCAGCGCCCCGGCCAGTCGCACCCGGCGACGCGCAGTTTCCAGGCGTTGCGGATCGCGGTGAACGACGAATACGCTGAATTGCTGGCGGGGCTGGACGCGGCGGAGCGCGCCCTGCGCCCCGGCGGGCAGTTGGCGGTGGTCACGTTCCATTCGGTCGAGGACCGGATGGTCAAACGGTTCCTGCAATCGCGCAGCGACAGTGGCGGCGGCGGCAGCCGTCACGCGCCCGACCGGCCCGAGCGCGCGCCGCAGTTCACGCAGCCCACGCGCAAGGCGATCGGCCCGGATGAGGACGAGATTGCCGAGAACCCGCGCGCCCGCAGTGCCCGGCTGCGCGTGGCGGTGCGCACCGATGCGCCGCCGGGGCAAAGCGATGCGCGCAGGATGGGAATGCCGATGCTGAGGGGGAACTGAGCCATGCGCGGCGTGATCTACGTATTGACCACCTTGGCGGTGATCGGGTTGGCCTTTTGGGCCTATCGCGAGAACTACAAGACGCAGCTTGCGCTGAAGGAAACCGAGACGTTGCAGCGCGAAATCGGGCAGGCGCGGGCGCGTCTGGCGATGTTGCGCGGCGAGTGGGCCTATCTGAACCGGCCCGACCGCCTGCGCGAGCTGGCCGAGCTGAACTATGACAAGCTGGGCCTGCTGCCGCTGGCGCCCGAGCAGTTCGGCAAGGTTGACCAGGTGCCGTACCCCGCGCAAAAGGCGCTGCGCCTGCCCGTCGGGCAGCCGGTAGACGTGATGGCGACGGAGGACCGGCCATGATCCGCACACCGCTCAGGCCGTTGGCGCGTGTTCTGGATGCGCGGGGCAAGGGTGAGAACCCCGACGTGATCGAGCGCGAGAACATGCGCCGCCGCCATGAAGAGATGCGCGGACAGGCGCGTGTGCAGGCCGAGGGGCGGTTGCTGCTGCTGGGGGTGGCGTTCCTGATGATGTTCGTGCTGGTCGGCGGGCGCATGGCGCTGATCGCCGGCTCGGAGCCGAGCGAGCCGCGCGCCAGCGCCGCCGGGGCGGAGATTCGCGCGCAGCGGGCCGATATCCTGGACCGCCGGGGGCGTATCCTGGCCACCAACATGGAGACTTATTCGCTCTATGCGCAGCCGCCGCAGATGATCGATCCGGGGCACGCCGCCGAAAAGCTGGCTGCCATTTTCCCGGACCTGGCGCGCGAGGCGCTGCTGAAGAAGTTCACCGGCAAGCGCAAGTTTTTGTGGATAAAGAGGAAAATCAGCCCCGAGCAGAAACAGGCCGTGCATGACATCGGCGATCCCGGATTGATGTTCGGACCACGCGAGATGCGGCTTTATCCCAACGGGGCGCTGGCGTCGCACGTTTTGGGGGGGTCGGGGTTCGGCCGCGAAGGGGTGCATGCCGCCGAGGTGGTCGGCGTGGCCGGGATCGAGAAGAAGCTCGACGACATGCTGCGTGATCCGGCGCGCGGCGGCGAGCCTGTGCGCCTGTCGCTGGACCTGACGGTGCAGGCGGCGGTCGAGCGGGTTCTGTCGGGGGGGATGACCCTGATGAACGCCAAGGGCGCGTCGGCGGTGGTGATGGATGTGCACACGGGCGAGCTGGTTTCGGTCGCGTCGCTCCCTGATTTCGACCCCAATGACCGGCCCGGCCTGTCCGGCGGTGCCGACAGCCCGTTGTTCAACCGCGCGGTTCAGGGGGTTTACGAGCTTGGCTCGACCTTCAAGATATTCGCGGTGGTTCAGGCGATGGACCTGGGCCTGATCACGCCCGAGAGCATGATCGACACCAGGGGGCCGCTGAAGTGGGGCAAGTTCAGTATTCGCGATTTCCACGATTACGGATCGGAGATGACGGCCAACGAGGTGATCGTCAAGTCGTCGAACATCGGCGCGGCGCGTATCGCGCAGCAGATAGGGGTGGAGCGGCAGCAGGCGTTCCTGCGCGATCTGGGGCTGCTCGATCCGGTGCCGCTGGAGATCATCGAGGCGGGCGGGAGCCAGCCGCTGTTGCCGCATCGCTGGTCCGAGCTGTCGGCGATGACGATTTCCTATGGTCACGGCATTTCCGTCACGCCGCTGCACCTGGCCGCGGCCTATAGCATCATTGCCAATGGCGGGCGCCAGGTGCGCCCCACGTTGCTGCCGCATCGGGGGCAGCCGGCGGGCAAGCGGGTGATATCGCGCGAAAGCGCCGCCGCCGCGCGCCGCATGTTGCGCCGCGTGGTGACCGAGGGCACGGCAAGCTTTGGCGAGGTGTCGGGCTATGCGGTGGGGGGCAAGACCGGCACCGCCGACAAGCCCGATCCGCAGGGCGGCTATTACGAGGACAAGACGATCACCACCTTCGCCAGCATGTTCCCGGCGAACAAGCCGCAATATGTGCTGGTGGTGATGCTGGACGAGCCGGTGGAGACCACCGGCCCCGAGCCGCGCCGCACGGCGGGGTGGACGGCGGTGCCGGTGGCCGCCGAGATCATCCGCCGCATCGCGCCGCTGCTGGGGGTGCGTCCCGAGATTGAACCGGCGCCATTGGCTGATATAACGCTGACATCTTCCAACTAGGTTGGGCCATGAACGCGCGGGGGCGACAGGTGGGGCAGGCAACATCACTGAGGGATCTGGGCCTGACCGCCCGCGGTGGCCGCGAGGCGCAGGTTTCGGGGCTGTCGGTGGACAGCCGCGAGGTGCGCGCGGGACATCTGTTCGCCGCGTTGCCGGGTGTTCGCGCGCATGGGGGCCAGTTCATCGCGGCGGCGCTGGAGGCGGGCGCGGCGGCGATCCTGACCGATGCCGAGGGCGCGCGCATCGCGGCTGCGGCGCTCAATGCGTCGCCGGCGGCGCTGATCGTGGCCGAAGACCCGCGGCAGGTGCTGGCCTGTGCGTGTGCGTTGTGGTTCGGGCAGCAGCCCGCCTGCGTGGTGGCGGTGACCGGCACCAACGGCAAGACGAGCGTCGCCAGCTTTACCCGCCAGATATGGGAGGAGATGGGCAAGGCCGCTGTCAACCTGGGCACCACGGGGGTCGAGGGGGCCTATGAGGCGCCACTGGCGCATACCACGCCCGAGCCGATCACGCTGCACCGGGTGCTGCGCGATTGCGCGCAGGCCGGTGTGACCCACGCCGCGATGGAGGCGTCGAGCCACGGGTTGGCGCAGCGGCGGCTGGACGGGGTGGACCTGTGCGCGGCGGCGTTCAGCAACTTCAGCCAGGACCACCTGGATTACCACAGCAGCTTCGAGGAGTATTTCAAGGCCAAGGCGGGCCTGTTCACGCGGGTCTTGCCGCAGGACGGGGTGGCGGTGATCAACACCGACGATCCGCGCGGCGACGAGATGGCTGATATCGCCGGGATGCGCGCACGCAGCGTGATCCGCGTGGGGCGTTCGGGCGACGCCGATCTGCGCATCACCGGCCAGCGGTTCGATGCGACGGGGCAGGATCTGCGTCTCGAATGGGCGGGCAAGGCCAGCCAGGTGCGCCTGCCGCTGATCGGGGGGTTCCAGGCGGAAAACGCGGTGCTGGCGGCGGGGCTGGTCATTGCCTGCGGCGGCGATCCCGACCGGGTGATCGAGACGTTGCCGCATCTGCGCACCGTGCGCGGGCGCATGCAACTGGCCGCGAGGCGGGTTAACGGCTCGGCCGTGTTCGTGGATTATGCGCACACCCCCGGTGCGGTGGCGACCGCCCTGCAGGCGCTGCGCCCGCACGTTATGGGGCGCCTGATCGCCATCGTGGGTGCCGGGGGTGATCGGGACACGACGAAACGGCCACTGATGGGGCGCGCGGCGGCAGATCATGCCGATGCGGTGATCGTGACCGACGACAACCCGCGCAGCGAAGATCCCGGCGCGATCCGCCGCGCCGTGCTGGACGGGGCGCGGGGCACGGGGGCGCATGCGCTTGAGGTCGCCGACCGGGCCGAGGCGATCTTGCGCGGGGTGGACATGCTGGGCCCTGGTGACGCGCTGCTGATCGCGGGCAAGGGGCATGAAACCGGGCAGGTTGTTGGCGACACGGTATTTCCATTCGACGACGCCGAACAAGCCAGCGTCGCGGTGTCGGCGCTGGACGGGGGGGTGGCATGACGCTGTGGACGGCAAGCGAGGCGGCCCAGGCCACGGGCGGGCAGGCCCGGGGCGCATGGGCGGCGACGGGCGTGTCGATCGACACCCGCAGTATTCAGCCCGGCGATCTGTTCGTGGCGCTGAGCGCGGCGCGGGACGGGCATGATTTCGTGGCGCAGGCGCTGCAAAATGGCGCGGCCGCCGCGATGGTCAGCCACCGCCCCGAGGGCGTGGCCGAGGATGCGCCGCTCTTGGTCGTGGAGGACGTTCAGCGCGCGTTGGAGGATCTGGGCCGTGCGGGGCGGGCGCGCAGCGCGGCGCGCGTGATCGCGGTGACCGGATCGGTCGGCAAGACATC
>CAZOKA010000030.1:0-13381 GCA_964580265.1 uncultured Rhodobacterales bacterium
TCGGCAAGAACCTGTTCAGCAACCTGCGGTGTATTGATCCGATTGGAAGTGATCACCGGAATGCCGACCTTGCCCATCAGCTTTTTCGTAACCCATGCGAACGCGGCGCGCGGCACGGAGGTAGCGATCGTGGGGATGCGCGCCTCGTGCCAACCAATGCCGGTGTTGATGATGCTCGCCCCGGCGTTTTCTATTTCCCGCGCAAGACGCACGACTTCGTCAAAGGTGGAGCCGTCAGGCACCAGATCGATCATGCTGAGCCGGTATATGATGATGAAATCATCCCCTATGGCCGCACGCGCACGCTTCACTGCCTCGACGGCAACACGCATGCGGTTTTCGTATGACCCACCCCAATCATCTGTTCGCTTGTTGGTGTGACGAACCAGGAATTGATTGATGAAGTACCCTTCAGATCCCATGATCTCAACGCCATCATACCCGGCTTCGCGGGCACGGGCCGCCGCAGTCGCTATATCGTCGAGTTGCTTTTGTATCCCAGCCTCATCCAGCTCTTTGGGAGGGAAAGGTGATATGGGAGATTTGATAGGTGAGGCCGACACACAATCAGGTGAGTACGCATATCGACCCGCGTGCAGAATCTGCATGGCAATGCGCCCGCCCGCATCATGAACGCGGTCAGTGACAATGCGATGGTTCGCAATATCCTGGTTGCTGAACAATCCGGCAGCCCCCGGAAAAACGCCACCTTCGGAATTCGGGGCCATGCCGCCCGTTACCATCAATCCGACTCCGCCACGGGCGCGTGCGGCATAGAATTCGGCGACACGGTTCCAGTCCTTGGTTTCCTCCAGACCCGTGTGCATCGAGCCCATCAGCACCCGGTTCTTCAGTGTCACGTGTCCCAATTCCAGCGGAGCGAGGAGATGTGGATACTCTGTCATGTCATGCCTCCGGTTTCCGCGCTCAATCTGCCGACACCATATACAGTTGTCACGCAGGACATCGCGTCAACCGCGGCACCTTGGCAGCTACGTCGTTTCCAGACAATGCCGCCGAAACGCAGCCTTAAGCATATCAAGCTCTTCGCGCAGCAGGTTCACTTCCGCACGAATATCATCCGCGAGGGCTTCACCGGCGATGATCGTGAAGTTTCCCACGACCGTATCGTCGTTCAGATCGCGGATCACGAATGTCTGGACACCGTCACTCAACGCCTCGCGGGGCACGGGAACACGCAATGCCCAACAAGCCGCATCGGCCGATTGAAGCAGCTCGACCCCTTCCACCCGGCGATCAAGGTGCGTCACCCCGATATCCGGCTTGTCAGAGTTGGAGGTGGCAGATGTAAGCATCGCCTCCCACACGCCCTCGAACAGGCGCGTTGCGGTTACCTTGAGATCACTCATTGCATTGTCTCCCAATCGCGATGGAATCGCACCACGTCACAATTCGGCACGTGGATAGCGGCAGAACGTGAGATCGCGTAAAATCACCTGGTTCATCTCGGGCCCTTCAAAAATCAGATCGACCCAAGCCTTCTCAACCCGCTTTTCATTGAGGTTGGTATAGGCAAGATCAAACTCGACCATGATTTCTTCTTCATTGAGCGGCAATTCCCTGACGATCTGCTCTGTGTTGGGGCCATGTTTGATGTTGAGCCGCGCAAATATCTCCAGGGGGCTTTCCATCTCCACGATAACATCCAGGCGAAGAAGGTGCTTGCGTCGCAAACCGTCCACGGCAGCATGAGGCAAGTCCACGACAAGCGACAAGAACGAACCGTCGAACTTGAAAACATCCATTCGCAGGCCGAATGGCGCCAGATCGGATTCGCGCCTGTTTCGTAGTTGTCTAAGGGTCAATTCGGAACGTGCGCAATCATGGAAAAGCGTCACCTCGTCACCCAACATGGATTTGCTACGCACCGAAGACATCCCTGGAACGGGAAGCGGCCCACGCCAAAGCTGTGGCCGCCAGGACCAATCAGTTCCGGGCGGGCGACGAAATGCGTTCGACCCAATCAGCGGTAACGCCAATCGGTCGTCGGCGATGTGAATCAGTTCATTGAGACGATATCGCAATTGACGCGCGCGATTGCGCTCTGCGCGCAGGTGCGGCAGATCCGTCGTAGCGGCCGCAGCCGCGGCGCGAGACCAACGGCGCAACGCCCGGCTGTGGACCATTTTTCTGAAGACGCCACTGCCCAGTTTTACCATCCCGATACGATCCTGCTTGCCTGATTGCGTTCAGTCATACCTCAAGAACGATCAATTGAACAAATGCCCAAACAATTTTTTCAATCCACCAGATTCATTATCCCGCCGGTTATTCGTTTGAATGAAAGGGTCGCCCTCGGAATTGTCCGAGGCGGCGGGCGCCTCGCTCTCTGTCGGTCGGTCAGGACTTGCGTTTCTTATGCGGCGCGCCAAGGCACGGATCAGTGCCTCGCCACCTTTACCACTTATGTTACTATCGCGGGGGCCATAGGCCGCTAGCCCAACAGTATGACCATTGACCGTCATAATGCCGCGCCAGTGGCGATTGTCGCCGCTGCGGGTCACGCGCTGCGCACTATCCACCCAGAAAAGGCTTAGACCGGCTTCGTCGATACGGGTCAATATACGCTCGGCGCCAAGTGATCGGACGAGGTCATCGCCACCGGGTCCGCCCTCAGGCACATCACCGCGCGTGACAGACACTGTCATTATCGCGGGGGAAACCGGCAGACTATCCTCCTGCCCGGTCAACAGATCGCAGCGACCGATCAAAACAAACGCATCGTTTTCTTCATCCTTGAGACTGCCCGGTTCGATACAATACCCAACCGGGGCAGGCACGATCACTGCCGCGCCCATCAATTGCGCCTGCCGCACAGCCGGTACCGGCTTGCCACCACCAAGGCTCAGGCACCCAGCCACCGCCACGGGGATCAGGCACAATGCGGTAGCGCGGGCAGCGCTGCACCGAATACGCCAGATCCGACCAGGTTCAGGCGGGTCAGAGATCCATGTAGACATGCTTTTCGGCCTTGCCACCCGGATGAGTGACCGCGCCTTTATACGTCTCGCCAACCTGCTGCGCATATTTCCAAAGCGCACCACTTGCATAAATGGTGGGGCGCGGCCCTGGCCAATCGGCTTTGCGCGCAATCAATTCGTCATCTGAAAGATCCACGCTCAACTCGCCGGTGATTGCGTTGATCGTGATCATATCACCGTTCTTGAGCAGGGCAATCGGGCCTCCATGCGCCGCCTCTGGCCCTACGTGCCCCACGCAGAAGCCCCGCGTCGCGCCAGAGAAGCGACCATCGGTGATAAGCGCCACCTTCTTGCCCATGCCCTGCCCCGACAGTGCGGCGGTGGTCGCCAGCATTTCACGCATTCCGGGGCCGCCGGCGGGGCCTTCATTGCGGATGACAATGACTTCGCCCTCTTCGTATTTGCGTGCCTGAACGGCGTCGAAGGCCTCTTCTTCGTTCTCGAACACACGAGCCGGGCCGCAAAATACCTGGTTTTCCTCGGCGATCCCCGCAACCTTGACGATTGCGCCTGTTGGCGCAAGATTGCCCTTCAAACCGACAACACCGCCGGTTTTCGTGATCGGATTGTTGATGGGATGGATCACCTTGCCATCTGCCTCGCGGTCGATCAACTCGAGCTCTTCGCCAATGCTGCGGCCGCTCGCAGTCATGCAATCCTCGTGGATCAAACCGGCCTTGCGCAGTTCCTTCATGACGACGGGCACACCGCCCGCTTCGTAAAGATCCTTGGCCACAAATTGACCGCCTGGCTTGAGATCGACGAAATATGGCGTGTCGCGGAAAATGTCGCATACATCCTCGAGATAGAATTCGATCCCGGCCTCGTGCGCGATAGCCGGAAGATGCAGCCCGGCATTAGTGGAACCACCCGTACAGGCCACGACCCGTGCCGCGTTTTCAAGCGATTTGCGCGTAACCACGTCGCGGGCACGGATATTCTGCTCAATCAGGTTCATCACGGCGCGACCCGAGGCCTCACCATATTGATCGCGACTTTCATAAGGCGCGGGCATGCCCGAACTGTTCATCAGGGCAAGACCTATCGCCTCGGATACACACGCCATGGTGTTGGCGGTGAATTGGCCGCCACAGGCACCAGAGGATGGGCAGGCGACGCGCTCAAGCACGTCCAATGCCTTGTCTGACATCGTTCCGTTCTGGTGTCGACCAACGGCCTCGAACATGTCCTGAACGGTCAGATCTCGGGTGCGGAAATCTTCGGGGATCTCGTCGATCTGGGGTGCCCTGCCCGGCAGGATAGAACCGCCATAGATAAACACCGAGGGCGTATTCAACCGCACCATTGCCATCATCATGCCAGGCAAGGATTTATCGCAGCCCGCCAGCCCAACAATGGCATCGTAGCAATGCCCGCGCATCGTCAGTTCAACAGTGTCAGCAATCGCCTCGCGTGACGCGAGCGAGGAGCGCATCCCCTCGTGCCCCATGGCAAGACCATCGGTCACGGTGATGGTGGTGAACTCGCGCGGGGTGCCGTGGGACTCTTTCACGCCGGACTTGACCGCCTGCGCCTGCCGACTGAGCGCGATGTTGCACGGCGCCGCCTCGTTCCAGCACGTTGCCACCCCAACCAATGGCTGATGGATCTCCTGCTCGCTAATACCCATTGCATAAAGATACGATCGGTGCGGCGCACGCGCGGGGCCTTCCGTGACATAGCGGCTGGGCAGTTTGGATTTGTCGAATTTCGTCATCACGGCCTCCCGGGAAAGATTGTTGCGATCAGGGATAATGAACGTGTCTGAAAGGCACAAGAGAGATTGCGTCGCAGGGCATCGGGACTGTTCAATCGGGTACCACCTTATTACGTCTTTAGGGGCGGAATCTTGTCAACGTCAAAGGATGCCCCGATGTCCTATCGCGCCCATGACGCGTTCATTTCACCTGCACGCCCCCGGTCCGAGGCTTGGCGGCTGTGCCTTGGGTTGGCGCTGATGGCAGTGATCGTATTTGGTCTTGGCTGGGCTGTTCAGGCCATGGCAATGGCGATCCTGGGGGATCGGGTGTACATGGATTTCCGAAGTGCGATCACCTCGGCCCGTAACCCTGTGGGTGCTCTCTACCTGCTATTTTCGGTGGGATTGCTTATCGTCGCCGCCGCGATGGTGGCCAATCAACTCCACGGTCGTGGATTGCGTAGCTTGATCGGACCGATGCCGCGTGCGATCCAACAGTTCGGAAAGGTACTGATCTATCTCATGGCCCTATATGCCGTGGTCTGGGCCCTGCCGCCATCCGAATTTCCCGCCCCGCTGAACAAAGGAATGCCGGTGCAGGCGTGGTTGCAACTGCTGCCACTATCGCTCCCTGCCGTTCTGATTCAGACCTCGGCGGAAGAGATCGTGTTTCGCGGCTATATCCAGCAACAGCTTGCAGCCCGATTTCGCCATCCGCTTGTCTGGGTCATGGGACCGGCCATATTATTTGCAGCGCTCCACTATCGACCTGATATCGGCCCATCCGGGTGGCTGTTTATGCTCTGGGCCGGGCTGTTTTCGGTTGTAGCGTCGGATCTTACGGCACGGGCAGGCACACTTGGCCCTGCCATCGCGCTTCACTTTGCGTCAAACACTGCCGCGATCATTATGGTTTCGGGCGATCCGGAACTGACCGGCCTTGCCCTGTGGCGGCTGCATCTTGACCTGACGGACCTCGGCGTTCTCTGGCCTGTGATGAGTATTGATCTGGGCATGCTTCTTGTTGCATGGCTGGTTGCCAGGCTGGCTTTGCGGCGTTGATTGCAATTCATCGGCTGTCCGCTTATCTGATGGTCAAGCAGCGAACACCGAAAAGGCTCGGCGCCCATGAACTGGATTTCCAACTACGTCCGCCCACGGATCAACTCGATTTTCTCACGCCGCGAGGTGCCGGAAAACCTTTGGTCGAAATGCGACGAATGCGGCACAATGCTGTTCCACCGTGAGCTGAAGGACAATCTGAACGTCTGCACGAATTGCGGCCATCACATGGCGATCACCCCCCGCGCCCGTTTTGCCGCACTTTTCGATGGCGGCGCATTCGCCACGGTCAAGGTACCCGAACCGCTGGCCGATCCGCTCCACTTTCGCGACCAGAAGAAATACCCCGACCGTTTGCGCGCCGCACAGAAGACCACCGGCGAGAAAGAGGCGATGCTGGTTGCCACGGGCGAGATTGGCCGTACGCCCATAGTCGCAGCGGCCCAGGATTTCAGCTTCATGGGCGGGTCGATGGGCATGTATGTTGGCAATGCGATCATTGCCGCCGCCGAACAGGCCGTCAAACTTAAACGCCCGCTGATCCTGTTCTCCGCGGCCGGCGGCGCACGGATGCAGGAGGGCATCCTGAGCCTCATGCAAATGCCGCGAACAACTGTTGCGGTTCAGATGCTCAAGGAAGCGGGATTGCCCTATATCGTGGTGCTGACCCATCCAACTACCGGGGGTGTAACCGCGTCTTATGCGATGCTGGGCGATGTCCATATAGCCGAGCCGAATGCGTTGATCTGCTTTGCCGGTCCACGCGTGATTGAGCAGACGATCCGCGAAAAATTGCCCGAAGGGTTTCAGCGCGCCGAGTATCTTCTGGATCACGGTATGCTGGATCGCGTCACGCCCCGTACAGAGATGCGTGAAGAGCTGATCACGATCACACGCATGCTGATGGGACTGCCGCCCGCAGTGCGCGGCGACTTGCCGGCACCTGCGCCCGACGCAGAAGCAGTCGCACAGAATGCGACCACCAAAACCGAAGAAACGCCCGCCGAGAACTCCAAGAAATGACGGTGCAAACGTCGGACGTCATCCTGCAAAGGATGATGGCGCTACACCCGAAGATCATTGATCTGACGCTGGACCGCGTTTGGCGCCTGCTGGCGACGCTGGATCATCCGGAGCGCGCCTTACCCCCGGTGATCCACATAGCGGGGACAAACGGCAAGGGCAGCACGTTGGCGATGCTGCGCTCCGGCCTGGAGGCCGCCGGCAACCGCGTGCACGCCTATACGTCGCCACATCTGGCCCGTTTTCACGAACGTATCCGGCTGGCTGGAAACCTGATTTCCGAAGACGAGCTGACAGAGATTCTGGACGAGTGTCATGCAGCCAACGGCGATGTTCCTATCACTTATTTCGAGATCACGACATGCGCCGCGTTATTGGCGTTTGCGCGTACCGCTGCGGACTACACGCTACTTGAAGTAGGGCTTGGCGGGCGGCTTGATGCAACCAACGTTGTCGAGCGCCCCGTGCTCAGCATCATCACGCCCGTATCGATCGATCACGAATCCTTTTTGGGCAATTCGTTGGAAAAAATCGCCGCCGAAAAGGCCGGGATCATCAAGCGCGGTGTGCCATGTGTGGTGGGGCCTCAACCCGATTCCGCGCTAACGGTGATCCAGGACACCGCCGCACGCCTCGGTGCGCCATTGGTTACACATGGACAACACTGGCATGTGTGGCAAGAGCACGGGCGGCTCGTGTACCAGGACGAGACCGGGTTGCTGGATTTGCCACTACCCAACCTGCCGGGGGCACACCAGATACAAAATGCCGGTATCGCACTGGCAGCGCTGCGCCACATCCAGGCCGGGGACGCAGCGCACGAAGCGGCCACCACAGGCGCCGAATGGCCCGCCCGCATGCAAAGGCTCCATCAGGGCCCTTTGGCGCACAGCGCCCCAAAGGCTGAACTATGGCTTGACGGCGGGCATAATCCGGCCGCCGGACAGGCGCTGGCCACGCATCTGGCCAGCCTCCCGCAGCGGCCCACGCATCTGATCTGCGGAATGTTGAATACCAAGGATATCTGCGGCTACCTGCGACCGCTGGCATCACAGGCTGAGAGCCTGACTGCTGTGCCGATCCCGGGCGAGGCCAACACCCTGCCCGCCGGTGAAACCGCCGCCGCTGCACGCGCCGTGGGCATGATCGCGAACACCGCTGAGAGTGTTGGCAGTGCCCTGAATACGATTATCGCTCACACACCCAATGCGCGCGTTCTGATTTGCGGTTCACTCTACCTGGCTGGGCGTGTCTTACGCGAAAACGGCTGAAAGTACGTAACCGCAGAACGCGCGCGAATCACTTGCTATTGACTGATTCGAATCATTCCGTCTATGATTCTACCAACCGGTAAAGCAGGCAGGAAACGATTGAGGGGCCGATCCAACGGCCCCCTTTCTTTCAGTGCGGCCATGATATTCAGCCGCGCAATCCGGTCTCTCGCAACATGCCCCGTTTTTTTGCCTCATAGTAATAGCCACGCGCATACCACATTACCGCCGCGTCCTGATCTCCATCAGACACCAGCCACGCACCGCGCAGGTATTTCACCGCGTATTTCAGATTTGTTTCCGCATCGAGCAATCCCTCAGGTGCTCCACGGTAGCCCATCGTTCGCGCTGTTTGCGGCAAAATCTGCATAAGCCCGTAGTATGGACCATTTCGCGCATCTGGGCGGTGCCTGCTTTCGCGGACGATAACGCGCTGCACCAACGTAACTGGCACATCGTAAGTGCGCGCGTATTTCTTGATCAAGGCGCGCAGCCTGGGCGTCTCATTTGGAAACAATGGCGTGGGCCGGGTGCTTTCGATCACCCTGCGAGGTTCGCGAGCAGTGCAGGCGACAGGTGTTGTCAAGATGGCAATCAGAATTGCACGACGCGAAATGCGAGTGGCTGGCATCACTTGGCTCCCAAAGTCCACGCCTTGATACCCGTGTGCGGCAACGTCGCAAGTAGTTGCCTGAGGCAAGCGCGGATTGCCGCCTACTCACAAGGCTACTTGCACGGCCAATCCTCTGCCTGCATCTCGCGCAGACGACTTGCCGTTCGCTCGAACTCGAAGCTGCCTTCCCCCTCGACATAAAGCATCTCTGGCGGGGCGGCGGCCGAGCACACCAGCCGAACCCGCGCCTCATAAAGTGCGTCGATCAATGTCACAAAGCGCTTGGCCTCGTTGAAATTCGACCGGCCAAGGCATGGAATATCCTCAAGCAAAAGAACGCTCACCGCATCCGCAAGCGCAAGGTAATCCGCAGCGCCCAGCATGCGGCCACATAAATCATGGAAAGAAGCGCGCGCAACACCGTTGCGGAATGCAGGCACCTCAACCACGCGACCCTTCACATGCAAGGTCAGCGGCTCGCCCTCACCGCCAGCCAATTCCTGCCAGATATGCTCGATCTCGGAACGGGCGGCGGCATCGGGCGGGGTGAAGTAAACGCGAGTCCCTTCAAGCCGATCCTGGCGATAGTCGCGCGGGCTGACCAACTCATGCACCACCATGCGATCCTTCAGTAGGTCAATGAACGGCAAGAAAATCTGGCGATTCAGCCCATCCTTATACAGTTCGTCCGGGGGGCGATTGCCTGTCGTCACCACGATTACACCGGCAGAAAATAGCGCCTCGAACAAGCGCCCAACGATCATCGCGTCGGTGATATCGGTTATCTGCATTTCGTCCAGCGCAAGCAGGCGCAACCCCTTCGCCATCTCCTTGGCCACTGGTGTTATCGCATCTTCCTCACCGCGGGCACGGGCCTGGTGAAGGGCGCCGTGCACCTCTTGCATGAACGCGTGAAAATGGACGCGACGCGCGGGTACGCCACAAAGGCTTTCCACGAACATGTCCATCAGCATCGACTTGCCACGCCCCACCCCGCCCCACAGGTATAACCCCTTCGGCGGTTCGGGCGCACGGCGGAAAAGCGAGGGTCTGACGGGACGCCGCAGCCCTTCTCTGATCCGCTCGAATTCAGGCAGAGCCGCCTCCTGGGCGGGATCGGCGTGCAAATCACCCTGGCTGACATGGGCCGCATATATCCGGTGCATGGTGCGCGTCATCCGATTCCGAATAGCGCGCGGATAACACGTTGAAAAGCCATTGCATCACAAAAACAACGGACGCCTGACGCTTGGACCGAGCCGTGAGGCGGCAATTGACGACACGGCGCAAGTGGTTAATCTCGCGCTCCGCTCAACAGGGAATGCCCATGAAAGAAAAATCCGCCACCCCGCTATTCACCCCGGTTCTGATCGTGGGGTGCATCATCATGCTGGTCAGCTTTGCCATTCGGGCCAGCTTTGGTGTGTTTCAAATCCCTATTGCAGAGGAATTCGGATGGCTCAGGACGGAATTCAGTCTGGCCATCGCGATTCAGAACCTGGCATGGGGTATCGGACAGCCGTTGTTTGGCGCGGTTGCCGAGCGCATGGGCGACCGCCGCGCGATCATTCTTGGCGCATTGGTTTATGCTGCCGGGCTGGTGCTGTCGTCTTTTGCGGTCAGCCCTGTGGCGCACCAGATGTACGAAGTTCTGGTCGGGTTTGGCATTGCGGGCACCGGATTCGGTGTGATCCTCGCGGTGGTCGGACGTGCCAGTTCCGACGAGAATCGGTCGATGAGCCTTGCCATCGCCACCGCGGCGGGCAGCGCCGGGCAGGTCTTTGGCGCGCCCGTTGCGGAATGGCTGCTGTCGTTCATGCCGTGGCAATCCGTTTTCATCACCTTTGCCGTGGCCATCCTGGCGGTCCTGGCATTCTTGCCGCTCATGCGGGCACCTTCGCCACCTGCGGGGCGCGCAGAGTTGCAGGAAAGCATGGGCACCATACTTGTCCGCGCCTTTCGCGATCCTTCATACACGCTTATTTTTCTTGGTTTTTTCAGTTGCGGCTATCAACTGGCCTTTATCACCGCCCATTTCCCCGCCCTCGTGACCGAGATGTGCGGCCCGATCCTGCCGGGCGGGGTGCTCCACAGCGTTGGCATCACCTCGACTTCAGCACTCGGGGCGGTGGCGATTTCGTTGATCGGTTTGGCCAACATTGCGGGAACTCTTGCGGCCGGATGGGCAGGCAAGAGGTATTCCAAGAAATACCTTCTTGCAGGCATTTATACCGGGCGCACATTCATCGCGGCGGCGTTCATCCTGACCCCGATCACACCGGAAACGGTACTGCTGTTTTCGGTATCGATGGGCGCACTTTGGCTGGCAACCGTGCCGCTGACCAGCGGGCTTGTCGCGCATCTCTATGGCTTGCGCTACATGGGCACACTTTACGGAATTGTCTTTTTCAGTCACCAACTAGGCAGTTTTCTGGGCGTCTGGTTGGGTGGGCGTCTCTATGACATCTATGGCGACTACACATTCGTGTGGTGGGTCGGCATTGGTGTTGGGGCATTTTCAGCCATCGTGCACTTGCCGGTCAAGGAACGCGTTGTCACCGCTCCGGCTTCCTGAAATCATGCCTGCCCGGTCACGTCGGCCCGGATTGCTGCACACACCTCTGCACTGTGTGTGTAGGGCAGGCCGTGACCAGCACCTTCGATTATTGCCTGGCGCGAATGAGGGTTCCACGCGGCAAGAACATCGCGCGCCGATAGCGGGATCACCGTATCGTTACGCCCCCATATCGCTAGAACCGGCAGGCCGGCGATTGCGATCTGGCGGTGCTCGGTTGCGGTATCTCCATTCAGAATACCGCGCAGCGAAGCCAGGATCGCAGGGACAAACCCTCGCCGCCCGAGTTCCGCCTGTTGGATATCGACGATGTCAGGCGGCGTGGTCGCCAAATGTCGCTCGGCTTCTGTCGCACGGCGATGACCACGCGCAAAGGCCACTCGAACCAGCCAGTCACCCAATCCGGGCACATCACGCGTGATCCGCGCCATCAGGCCAAGGTCATGCCCCATACCAGCGGGGGCAACCAGGATCAGACGCCGCAGGCGGCCCGGCGCAGTCACCGCGAATGCAGACGCGATAGCCCCCCCCATGGAATAACCCAACAACGTGATATTTTCAGTAACGCCTTGATCAGACAGCAAGTCCTCCAATTGGCGAAGGAAGAATGCCCTGTCCTGCCGGCCGCCAGGCCGGTCGGAATAGCCGCGACCGTATAGATCGTAACGTAGCACGCGGTAGCCCATGGCCGCGAGCCCGTCCGCGACACCAGCCCAAGCCTGCGAGGGGGTTGTCAGCCCGTGCACACACACCGCCACCGGCCCATCCGGTGGGCCGCTCCACAGGTAATGAGTGGCCCCTTGCGAAAGCTGCGCGATCTGCCCAGGTGCCGTTGCACGCACGGCGTCATCCATCGGTCGTTTGCGCCATTCCGCAACGAAAGGCCACAAGGCCGCAAAAGCCAGTATAGCTCCCCCCGTGATGGCCCAGATCATTGCGCAGCGCGCCAGGCGTCCAGGATGTAGCGACTTGTCATCAGGTCCAGATGCGCGCCGCCACCGTTCTTGAACAGGGTGATCTCATCATCAGATTTGCGGGCAAAGTTTTCGGGGCTGTAGTAGTCCGCAATCAGATCATTGCGCGCGATGGTGCCCTCTTCCAACGGGATCTTCACCTCGCCGATATGGCCTATGGTCGTGTCGAAACTATCCACGAACAGGCGCGCGCGCTTCAGGCCCTCGTCATCCATTTCCCGCATGTCGGGGCGGTAGGCTCCAATCAGATCGACATGTTGTCCCGGTTGCAGCCAAGCGCCCTTGAGCACGGGATCGGTGCTCATCGTTGCCGAAGTCACGATATCTGCTGCGCGTACAGCCGACTCCAGATCATCGGCCACGGACATGCCTGGGAATTCCTCGGCCATCGCCTCGGCATTCGCGCGTGTCCGGTTCCAGACGGTAAAATGCGCCTCTGGAAAAGCTGCGCCATAGGCCTCGCGCAAGGACCGACCAACGGTGCCCGCACCCACGATCAGGATCTCGCGGCTATCGGGGCGGGCCAGCATGCGCGCGCCCAGCAGGCTGTCGCCAGCGGTTTTCCACTTGGTCACGAGGTGGAAATCCACGATCGCCTCAAGCGTGCCATCGCTATCTGAGTAGAGATTGACACCGCCATTGATCGTCGGTTTCCCATTGGCCGGATTCCCGGGAAAGATCGTAGCCGATTTCACTGCAAGGCCCAGCCCATTGATCCAGGCCGCACGCGAAAGCAGCGTATCGGAATCGCGATAAAGAAAACTATCGGCGATTTCGGCACGGGGCAGTGTGTGTCCCTGTTTCATCGCATCTGTCAGCGCGATCCAATCCAGAAGGGCCTGCCCCTCGGTGAATGGGATGATAGTTAGCGTCATTCTATTTCCTCCTCCGGCAGTAACCCATGCGCAACCAGAACTTGCGCCAGACCGGCTGCCCCGTCAAACAGGTGAACGTTCCAGCCCCTTGCCGCTGCGGCCTTGATGTTGTCCCGCCTGTCATCGGTAAACAGCAATTCATGGGGCGCATGACCGCAATCGCGTTCGACGATGCGGTATATTTCCTCTGCTGGCTTGATCACCCCGAGATGACCCGAGATGAACCGCCGGTCGAATTCGTCCAGGAACGGGTAACGCGCCTGCGCGAGGCGAAAGGTTTCAATACC
>CAZOKA010000031.1:0-13178 GCA_964580265.1 uncultured Rhodobacterales bacterium
TGAAGTTCAGAAGCAGGGCGAAGCCGCTGCTGGTGCCGTAGGCGCCGCCGAAGCTGAGCGAGCCGGTCGGCTTTTCCTCGACATCGACATTGACCACGACCTGGTCCGGGCGCGAGCCTTCGCGGGCGTTTACCTCGGCCGTTTCAAAGAAGCCCAGGGCGCGGATTCGCTCAGCGCTTTCGCGAATTTCACGCGGGTTGAAGGGGTCGCCTTCGACCACGCGGAATTGCCGCCGGATCACCCGATCAAGCGTGGTGGTGTTGCCTTCGATATCGATGCGTTCAACAAACACGCGCGGCCCGCGCGTCAGCATGAATTCGACATCCAGCGTCAGGTCGCGATCATTGCGGGTGATGCGCGGCTCGACCCGGACGAAATTGTGCCCCTGGCGAATGGCAAGCCGTTCCATCCGGGCGATCGTGCTGTCCACATGGCTGGGCGAATAGATCACGCCGGGGCGCATCTTGATCACGTCCTGGTAGTCGTCCGCGTTCAGTTGGGTCAGCTCGGTCGTGGTGGTGATGTCGCCAAAGCGGAACTGCTGCCCTTCCTGGATGTTGAAGGTGATGAAATAGCCATCACGCTCTCGCGTCAGTTCGGCGTTCACGGCGGTGATGCGGAAATCGACATAGCCGCGCGACTGGTAGAAATCGTTAAGCACCTGCTTGTCGAACTCGATTCGATCCTCGACCAGAGTATCGCGCTTGATCAGGGCGCGCAGAAGGCCCGCCTGCTTGGTCTCAAGCACGCGGCGCAGGCGATAATCGGAATAGGCGCGGTTGCCGACGAAACCGATGCGCTCGATCTCGACCAACCCGCCCTCGAAAATCTCGAACACCAGGTCAACGCGGTTGTCCGACCGGCGGATGATCCGCGGCGTCACCTTCGCGGCGAGGCGCCCTTGTTGGCTGTACGCCTCGGCGATCCGGGCCGCATCGTTTTCGGCCTGCGTGGGATTGAACACGCGGCGCGATTGGGATTGCACCATCTCGCCAAGCGCATCGTCCTTGAGGCGGCGATTCCCTTCGAAGCTGATGCGGTTGATCGTCGGGTATTCCTTGACCGAGATGACCAGGGTGTTGCCGCGAGGGTCGATATTGACCTCTTCGAACAGGCCGCTGCCCTGGATTCGCTGATAGGCGGCGTTCATCTGGGCCGCGGATACCGTTTCGCCCCGGGCGATTCCCGCGTAATTCAGGATCGTTTGGGCCTCGATCCGCTGATTGCCTTCGACCCTGACCGCGTCGAAACGGTAGGATTGCGCGTTGGCAATTTGCGCGAGAACAAGAAAAATAAGTGAAAAAAGCAGGAAAGAGTAAGCGCGGATACCCGCCAAAGGATTTGCGCATCTTGTGAGGGCGACGCCCCGCACGCGATTCTTATCGGTCATCGTTCAACCCCGTCAGACATCCCAGTCTTCTTCTGAGTAATGGTAATACCTTGCCTTGTCAAAACAGCAAAACGCCCATTCCGTTACCGAAATGGGCGTCTATGCCAGTCAGGGAGAGAAAACCTTAGAAAGCGTGCAGATGCGCACCAAGAGCCAAAGACCCCGCCAGCACCAGAAGTGCCAGTACGCGGTCCCAGTTAAGGGCCATCAACAGGCCAAGCCCGCGTGCTCCTTCCTGGATGGTATGCATCGTCTGCGTCCTTCTTCGCCAACCACGTGGAACTCAACCCTGACGGGCAAATGTGGCGGAAATGGGACTGAACGGTGCAGCGGTCGCGGCAATTATCAGGGGCATAGCACATCGTTGCTCAGGGCGAACAGCATCACCGACAGGATCAGTGCAAGCCCGACCGCCATCAGGACGCGCAGTGCCATGTCACTGGGCGGTTTTCCCGCGACAGCCTCGTAGGCGTGGAACACCAGGTGCCCGCCATCAAGCACCGGGATCGGGAACAGGTTCAACAACCCGACAGCAGCCGACAGCACACCTACGAAATAGATGAAGCTCGACGCGCCCTGGCTTGCCATCTGGCCCGATACCTCGGCGATGCCGATGGGACCGGACATGTTGCAACTGCTGATCGCGCCGGTGATCATGTGGTAAAGACCAGACACCGAGCCGACGATGATTTCCCAAAGCGTGGCCACCCCGCCCATCAGCGCCTCGCCCAGGCCGGGCGCCTCGGTCGCCGGCTCGAAGAACATGCCGCCCAGAATCCCGATGCGCCAGTTGGTCTCGAACCCGCCGCCGCCGATGGGTTCATCCACACGGCGCGGCGCCAGCGTCAGCTTGAGCGATTCGCCCGCGCGCCACACATCCAAAAGCAGCGCCGATCCCTCGGCGGCCTCGACCTGCGCCTTGAGTTCGGCAAAGGCGACGATCGACGTGTCGTTCACAGCAGTGATCACGTCCCCTGCCTTGAGGCCGGCGTCATAAGCGGCCGATTGCGGCGAGAGCTGCTGCACCATCGGAGGCATGATGAACGGCCCCTGAACGCGCTGTTCCCGGTTGTCGCGGCGCACGGTATAGTCCAGCAATGCCTGTTTCGGCAGGCCCTCGATCACGTCGCGCCCCGCCTCGCCGGTGATGTCGGATATCGGGTGGCCTTCCACCTCCAGCAACGTATCGCCGGGGCGAATTTCATGGGCAATGGGCATGGGGTGCAAGGCACCGACCGTCAGCGGCTCGGCCGGGACACCGCGGGTCAGCCCGATCGCGGTGAACACGGCAACCGCCAGAACGAAATTGAATACCGGCCCCGCCGCGACGGTGGCGCTACGCGCCCATAATGGTGCGCCGTGCATCGTGTGGCGCTGCTCTTCTTTTGACAGGGCGGCTACCACTTCGCCGTCTTTTCCGCTGGCCGCGTCGGAATCGCCCAGGAACTTGACGTAGCCCCCGAACGGCAGCAACGCCACCTGCCAGCGCGTGCCGTGCTTGTCCACCCGCGACCACAGGACAGGACCGAAGCCAAGGCTGAACACCTCGGACCTGATCCCCGACCAGCGGCCGACGATGTAATGGCCGTATTCATGGACCGCGACGATCACCGAAAGCGCGATGATGAAGGCCGCAATCGTCCAGATCAAACCGCCAAGTTCAGGGAAAAGTGCAAGAATGTTCACGCTAAATCGTCCTGTTCTACATTATGAATTATCGTTGCGCCGCGGGCACGCCCTGCATCACCTCATCGGCCGTCACCCGTGCGACATGGTCTGCCCGGGCGACCGTATCAAGTGAGAACCCGGCATCAATGAGACCATTATCGGGATAAAGTCTGGAAAGTACCTCTTCGACGGTTTCGGCCATCTGGAGAAATCCGATCCGGCCCGCTAGAAAGCCGTCAAGCGCGTGTTCCTTCGCCGCGTTGAACACCGCGCCTGCCAAACCGCCACGCGCCATCACCTCCCCCGCAAGGCGCAGCGCCGGGAAACGGCCAAGGTCCGGCGACTCGAATGTCAGGCGGCCGATCTGCGCCAGGTCCAGGCGCGCCACGGGCAGCGCACGCCGCTCGGGCCAGTTGAGCGCGTATCCGATCGCGTGGCGCATGTCGGGCGGGCCGACATGGGCCATCAGGGCCCCGTCCCGAAACCCGACGAGCGCGTGGACCAGGGATTCGGGATGCACAAGCACCTCTATCGAATGCGGCGCCACAGCAAAGAATTCTTTTGTTTCAATCACCTCTAGCGCCTTGTTGAACAAGGAGGCGCTATCTATCGTGATCCGCTGCCCCATGGTCCAGTTCGGATGTGCCGAGGCTTGGGCCACCGTCGCGGTGGCAAGGCGGCTGCGCGGCCAGTCGCGAAATGGGCCGCCCGACGCGGTGATGATGATCCGCTCGACCGCGGCCATGTCTTCGCCGACGAGGGCCTGAAACACCGCCGAATGTTCGCTATCGACCGGCATGATGCGGGCGCCATGCTTGCGCGCGGTTTCCATGACCAGCGGCCCGGCGGTAACCAGCGATTCCTTGTTGGCCAGCGCCAGCGTCCCGCCCTGTTCCAGCGCCTTGAGGCCCGGCGCCAGCCCGGCCGCGCCCACGATGGCCGACATGGTCCAGTCCGCCGGGCGGCTGGCCGCCTCGATCAGGGCGTCTTGTCCCGCCGCCACTTCAACGTCGGTGCCGGCAAGGGCGGCACGGAGATCCTCCAGCAGATCGTCATGCGCCGTCACCGCCAGGCCTGCGCCAAGCTTGCGCGCGTCGCTGGCCAGTTGCGCGATGTTGCGCCCTCCGGTCAGGGCGACAACGTCAAACCGTTCGGGGTCGCGCGCGACCAGGTCCAGCGTGTTCTGACCGATCGACCCCGTGGAACCGAGAACTGAGATCCGCGTCATGACACCCCCGGCGGAAAGCCCGTCAATGCCCCGATCAACAGCAGCACCAGCGCCGCGCCTATCATGCCGTCGAACCTGTCGAGAAAACCGCCATGCCCGGGAATAAGTCCCGAGCTGTCCTTGACGCCGGCACGCCGTTTGATCGCGCTTTCGGCGATATCACCGGCCTGCGAGGCGGCGGCGAGCAAGACACCGAGGCCCGCGAGAGCGCCGATCAACTCGCCGTCGCCGATCCAGGCCGCGAACCCCGCCCCTACGAGGGCCGCCGCGCCCCATCCGGCCAACGTACCCGACCAGGTTTTCTTGGGGCTGACGCGTGGCCAGAGGCGCGGGCCGCCGAGCGTCTTGCCCGCGAAGTAGCCCGCGATATCGGTCACCACGACGATACCTATCAGCCATCCCATCCATAGCGGCCCCGCTTGCAGGCGCAACTGGATCATGCCGATCCCGGCCAGCAGGATCATCGCCGCGTAGCCCAGCCATACGGCGCGGTGCCCTGCCCCTGCTTGCCCGGCACCGACAAGAACTACCGCGGCGATGGCCGGAAGAATGAAATGGCCAGACACCAGGGCCGATCCCATCAGCACGACACCGCCCAGCATCGCGATCTGGATTGGGGCGCTTGTCGGGGTCGGAGCGCACATGCGCATGAGTTCCCAAAGCATCAGCGCCGAGATCAGCGCGATCAAGGCCTGGAAGGCTAGGCCGCCCGCCCACAGGGCAGCGCCACCAATGGCTATCATCGCCAATCCCGATGCGACGCGCGGCGCCAGGTCATCCCATGATGCGCGCGCGGTCATGCCTTCACGGCCCCGAAGCGCCGTTCGCGGCCCGCATAGCTGCCAACGAGGCGGGCAAACTCGTCGGCGCTGAAATCGGGCCACAATGTATCAATGAATTCGTATTCCGCATAGGCGGACTGCCACAGCAGGAAATTGGAAATGCGCGCCTCGCCGCTGGTGCGGATCACCAGGTCGGGATCGGGAAGAACGCAGGTATCCAGGTAACGTGGCAGGGTTTCCTCGTCCACGCTGCACGGGTCCAGCTTGCCGGCCGCGACATCCTGCGCGAGGCGCTGCGTGGCGCGGGCAACCTCGTCACGCGCGCCGTAATTGAGCGCGATGGTCAAGTGCACCTTGTCGTTGCCGGCCGTCATGAGTTCCAACTCGTCCATCAGCGCGACCAGCTTGTCGTCAAGGCGCACGCGATCGCCGATGAATCGCACGCGCACGCCCTTCTTGAACAGGTCTCGCGCCTCGCGCGTGATGTAACGGCGGAAAAGGCTCATGAGCCCGGACACCTCGGCCTGGGTTCGTTTCCAGTTCTCTGTCGAGAAGGCGAAGATCGTCAGATACTTCACCCCGAGATCCGGGCATGCCTCGACGACTTCGCGCACCCGGCGGGCGCCGGCATGATGCCCGAACAGGCGTGGACGGCCCCGCATGGTGGCCCACCTTCCGTTGCCATCCATGATGATGGCGACATGCCTTGGGCCGTTCGCAGGTGTGGTGGGGCTGTCGCCTGCTGATTTTGTCACTGCGGGCATGAGATGATGCGCCCCCTGTCAGGTTTCGTGATTGGCGTTCTCAAACCTGCATGATCTCGGATTGCTTGTTCTCCAGGGTATCGTCAACGACACCAATGTACTTGTCCGTCAGATCCTGCACCGCTGTTTCCCAGAATTTCTGGTCATCCTCGGACATGCCCTCGCCCTTGGCCTTCTTGATCTGGTCCATGCCGTCGCGGCGAATGTTGCGGATGGCGACGCGGGCATGTTCGGCATATTGCGAGGCGACGCGGGTCAGATCCTTGCGGCGCTCCTCGTTCAGTTCGGGGATCGGCAGCATGATGATGGTGCCATTGAGCTGCGGGTTGATGCCGAGGCCGCTTTCGCGGATCGCCTTCTCGACCTTGCCGACAAGGCTCTTGTCCCAGACATTGACGGTGACCATGCGCGGCTCTGGCACGTTGACCGTGCCAACCTGGTTGATCGGGGTTTTCTGCCCGTAGGCATCGACCATGACCGGCTCCAGCATGGACGCCGAAGCACGCCCTGTGCGCAGCGACGCAAACTCGGTGCGCAGCGAGGCAATCGCGCCTTCCATGCGGCGTTCCAGGTCGTCGGTATCGATTTCGATTTCTTCTGACATCTTCTTGCTCTTTCCTTCGTGTGCCACGCCCGTCTCGAATGGGGTGTCTGGCGCCAGGCAGCAATGCGCGCGGCGCGCCATGTCCCGGCAAGCCTAGCCCTAGCTGTGCACGGTTGTATAGGTTCCGTGCCCCGCAAGGATACCCCGGAATCCGCCCGGTTCATCGAGCGAGAACACGATGATGGGCAGGTTGTTGTCGCGTGCCAGTGCGATCGCGCTGGCATCCATCACGCCCAGGTGCTGCGCCAGCACCTCGTCATAGGTAACCCTGTCGAACCGCCGCGCCTGCGGGTTGCTGCCCGGATCGCTGTCATAGACACCATCCACCCTGGTGCCCTTGAAGATCGCCTCGCAGTTCATCTCGTTTGCCCGCAGCGTTGCCGCGGTATCGGTCGTGAAATAGGGGTTTCCCGTACCAGCGGCAAAGATGCAGACACGTTTCTTTTCAAGGTGCCGCACCGCGCGGCGGCGGATGTAGGGTTCGGCGACCTCGTCCATGCGGATGGCACTGATCACGCGGGTATGGATGTCCAGCCCCTCAAGCGCGCTCTGCATCGCCAGCGCGTTCATCACGGTGGCCAGCATCCCCATGTAGTCAGCGGTCGTGCGCTCCATCCCCTGGGCCGAGCCTTGCAGCCCGCGAAAGATATTGCCGCCCCCGATCACCATGCAGATCTCGACGCCCATTTCGTGCACTGATTGAACTTCGCGGGCGATCCGCTGCACTGTCGGCGGGTGCAACCCGTACCCCTGGTCCCCCATCAGCGCTTCGCCGGATATCTTCAGCATCACGCGGCCGAACTTGGTCTGCTGTGGGGTCGGGTCGTCGTCCATGGGCGGGCTCCGTGTGGATTGAATGGCTGGGCGCAAAATGTCGCAAAACCCCGCCATGTTCAATGACCGATGGCGCCGGTGTGCAAAAACTCCGTGCAAGCACCTTAAATCCATTGCGCGCACCGTCTATGTTGCACGCATGAGCACCCTGCCCCCCTTGCCCGACGGCGTTGCCGAAGACCGGCCCGTCCTGATCGCCGGCCCGACGGCATCGGGTAAGTCGGCCCTGGCGATGCGCATCGCGCAGGCGCATGGCGGTATCATCGTGAACGCCGACGCGATCCAGGTCTATGACAACTGGCGCATCCTGACGGCGCGCCCGTCGCCGCGGGACGAACAATTGGTTCCTCACCGGCTCTATGGTCACATCCCGCGCGAGGGTGCCTATTCCGTGGGGCATTGGCTGCGGGAGGTGGCGCCACTGTTGCGGGGCGAAGGGCGAGAGCGCCCGATCATCGTAGGTGGAACGGGGCTGTATTTTTCGGCGCTGACAGAAGGGTTGGCCGAGATCCCGCCCATCCCAAGCGATATCCGCGCCGACGCCGATACCCGCATGCGCGATCAGGGGCTGGGTGCGTTGCTGGCAGAGCTGGACGCGCCGACACGCGCGCGCATCGACAAACAGAACCCGGCACGCGTGCAGCGCGCATGGGAGGTACTGAGCGCGACCGGGCGGGGCCTGGCCGATTGGCAGGACGACACGCCGCCGCCACTATTGCCGCTGGCGAACTGCACCGCGATCCTTGTTCAGGCCGACAAGGCGTGGCTGAACGCACGAATCGCGCGGCGCTTCGACAAGATGCTCGCGGCAGGCGCGATCGACGAGGCACGCGACAACCTGGCCGGCTGGACCCCATCGCGCCCGTCGAGCAAGGCCATAGGCGCGCCGGAGTTGATTGGCCATCTTCGGGGTGACTTGTCGCTGGATGCGGCACGCGAGGCAGCAACCATTGCCACGCGCCAATTTGCCAAGCGTCAGCGCAACTGGTTTCGCGGCCGGATGCGGAACTGGCGGATTCTCGCGGTCGAATCGACCTGATCGACACACGCGGTTTACAATTTTCAACATTTCGCCGCAGATTCAGTGCACCATTCCGCGAATCCTTGACGGCACATGCCACACATACAAGGGGGGCGCCTTGAACGCTTCGCAGGTCGTACCGCGCATTTCCATTCAGTCCATCGCACAGTTGGCGAGGGGCGCGAGTTGGCGCCTGAGCCTTCCGCATGTGCATGACGCGGACCTGCTCTTGTGGGTCACCAAGGGCCAGGGTCTGTCCATCGTGCAAGGCGTGCGCCGCGGTGTCGGAATTCACAACGCGCTGTTCATCCCGGCCGGGCATCTTTTTTCGCTGGACCTTGGCAAACAGGGCTTCGGCCTGGCGATCCAGTTGCCGGCGCACTCGGGCCTGGGAATGCCGGACGAGGCGCAGCATCTGAGGGTGCGCGACGTGCACGCGCAGGCCGAGATCACCGGCATCGTAGAGGACATGCAGCGCGAACAGGCTGGCAACCGCCCGTTTTCCGATGAATGCGTGATGGCCGACGCGATCCGCCTTTCGGTGTGGCTCAGACGCCAGATGATCGAGATGGGCGATGCCGATGAACGATCCTCGGGCAGCGCCGCGGCACAACGGCTATCGCAGGCGTTCTGCGCGCTGGTGGCGCGGGATTTCCATACCGGCAAGCCGATGGCCGACTACGCGACCGATCTGGGGGTCACGCCAACGCACCTGACGCGGTCTTGTCGCGAAGCGTCGGGCATGACGGCTTCGGAAATCCTGACGCAATGCACGCTCCATGCCGCAAGGGATCTGATCGAGACCAGCGACCACCCCCTCCAGAACATCGGGCAGGCGCTCGGGTTCGGCAGTGCGGCGTATTTCTCGCGGTTCGTGCAGCACCAAACGGGGCAACCGCCAAGCGCGCTGCGGCGCGGCGCACGTCCGTAATCCGCGAACCGGGTGCGACCGGGATAAAATGTGTTTTACGTCAAATCCTTCTTGCGCAATGTGGCCATGTCGTTTTTGAATGGGATTGATGTCGCTTTTTAGCTTGGAAATGCCGAAAGCATACGTTGACGGGGCGACTATTCTGGTGCCGAATGCGTATCGGGTACGGTCCAATCACGTTTCAATGCGTGGCCGGCGTCAGAAGAGCGCAAAGCGGAAGCAACAGACCGACCGTTACATGTGTCACAGGGAGATGACGATGATGCACCAGGAACACACACCGAAAATTCACAGCGCCGCGCGCATGCATGCAGAGGAGTTCAAAGCCGGTAAACTCGACCGCCGCGAATTCCTTGCCAGGGCTACCGCGCTTGGCGTCAGTGCAGCCACAGCCTATAGCCTTGGCGGGCTGTCGGCCCCCGTGCAGGCGCAGGAAACCCCGCCGATGGGTGGCACCCTGCGCTGCCAGATGAGCCTTCGTGCGCTCAAGGACACGCGGACCGCCGACTGGTCCGAGATTGCCAACGTCACGCGCGGCACGCTCGAATACCTCGTGGAATACAACAACGACGGCTCGATCCGCGGCATGCTGCTTGAAAGCTGGGACGTGAACGAGGACGCAACCGAGTATATGCTGAACGTTCGCCAGGGCGTGAAGTGGAACAACGGCGACGACTTCACCGCCGAGGACGTGGCGCGCAACATCACGCGCTGGTGCGAGAAGGACGTCGAAGGCAACTCGATGGCCGCGCGTGTTTCCAGCCTGATCGACGAGGAAACCGGCAAGGCCCGCGATGGCGCGATCACCGTCGTGGACAGCCACACCGTCAAGCTGACGTTGCCGCAATCCGACATCTCGCTCATTCCGGGGTTCGCCGATTATCCGGCGGCAGTTGTTCACAGCTCCTATAACCCCGATGCGATCCAGAACGTGGGCACCGGCCCCTACCTGATCGAACGGCACGAAGTTGGCGTCGGCAGCACGCTGGTGCGCAACGAGGATCACACCTGGTGGGGCACCGAGGTGTATGGCGGCCCGTACCTGGACCGGATCGAATATATCGACTTCGGAACAGACGCCGCGGCATGGCTGGCGGCGATCGAATCCGAAGAAGTGGACATGCTGCATGAATCCGTGGGCGAGTTCATCGACATCATGGATGGCCTTGGACTGAAGAAATCCGAGGTCGTCACCGGCGCCACCATCGTGATCCGGCCAAACCAACTGGCCGAGGTGGACGGCATGAAGCCCTACGCCGACAAGCGTGTGCGCAAGGCCGTGCAGATGGCTGTCAACAATGCGGTGTGCCTTGAGCTGGGCTATGGCGGGCGCGGCGTTCCCGCGGCCAACCACCACGCGGCGCCGATACATCCGGAATATGCCGATATCGGACCGTCCGAATACGACCCCGAAGCCGCGATGGCCCTGATCGAAGAGGCCGGCATGGCCGATTTCGAGCATGACATCGTGTCGATCGACGATGACTGGCGCAAGAACACCACCGATGCCGTCGCCGCGCAGATGCGCGATGCCGGCATGAAGGTGAAGCGCACGATCCTGCCCGGCTCGACCTTCTGGAACGACTGGACGAAATACCCGTTCAGCTCGACCAACTGGAATCACCGGCCGCTGGCAGTGCAGATCTGGGCGTTGGCCTATCGCTCGGGCGAGGCATGGAACGAATTCGGTTGGTCCAACAGCGAGTTCGACGAATTGCTGGGCGAGGCGCTTGCGATCGCGGATGCCGACGAGCGCTCAAAGATCGCCGCCAAGCTCGAGGCGATGATCCAGGAAGAGGGCGTGACGATCCAGCCTTACTGGCGCTCGCTCTACCGGCACATGGGGCAGAACGTCATCGGTGCGGATCAGCACATCACGTTCGAGCATCACCACTACAAGTGGGGCATCGCCTGAACATTACCGCCCATCGGGCCGCGCCGCGTTGGCGCGGCCCTTTTTCGCTGGCCACAGCACAAACCGTGGCTGCCCAAGAAAAATAATTTGCGCGGACCCGTCCAGCGGACAACCGTGACCTGACGACCGACAGGGGCATAAACATGGGACTGTTTATTTTGCGGCGGTTGGGCGTGATGATCTTCACGGCGCTTTGCCTGACCTTCATCGTCTTCTTCCTGACCAATCTTTACCCGAACCTGGAAAAACTGGCCAAGACCCAGGGCAACTTTCGCATGAGCGACGAGCAGGTGGAAAGTTACCTTGCGCGCAACGGCCACATGCAACCGCTGCCAATCAAGTACGGCCAGTGGCTGGGCGTGATGCCCGGTTGGACTATCGAGGTCGAGGACGGCATGCGCGGGCGCTGCGTGACGGGCACAGTGACATCCGAAGAATTGGCTGCGGCGCCGACATTCTGCGGCGTGATCCAAGGCGATTGGGGCGCCTCCACCGTATTCCGCAGCGAGGTGTCGGCCATCGTCAGCGAACGGTTGGGGCTGACCGGTATCCTGATGTTCTGGGTCATCGTTCTGATGGTGCCTTCGGCGCTGGCACTCGGGGTGCTTGCGGGGATGCGCGAGGGCTCGCGCACCGACCGGACGCTTTCGACCTTCGCCATCACAACGACGGCGACGCCGGAATACGTCTCGGGTGTGATCCTGATCGCGGTGTTCGCCTCGTCCACGATGGGGCTGCGATGGTTCAAGGGCACGGCGACAAGCGCCATGGAAAACCCGACATTCGAGAACTTCTTTCTGCCGGTCCTGACCATCGCGCTCTATGGGATGGGGTATATCGCGCGGATGACCCGCGCCTCGATGGCCGAGGTGATGACCGCGCAATATATCCGCACCGCACGGCTAAAGGGGGTGACGTTTTCCAACATCGTGATGCGCCACGCGCTGCGCAACGCCCTGATCGCGCCGTTCACGGTGATCATGTTGCAGTTTCCCTGGCTGCTGAACGGTGTGGTGATCGTCGAGACGCTGTTCAACTACAAGGGCTTCGGTTGGACGCTGGTGCAGGCCGCAAGCAACAATGACATCGAGTTGCTGCTTGGGGTTTCGGTCGTGTCGGTGTTCGTCGTTCTGATCACGCAGCTGATCTCGGACATCGGCTATGTCTATCTCAACCCACGCATCAGCGTATCCTAAGGGGGGGCAGGGAGCATGGAACTTCTGAGTTGGGGTGAAATCATCGCCCGTATCCTGATCCAGTTCATCCCCGTCTGGGTTGCCCTGATCGTGACTTTCGCCGTGTCGATCACGTTCAAGCGGCGCCTGGGGCTTTATGGGAAGCTGTTCGATTCCACCATCGGCATGACCGGGTTCGTGCTGGTCATGTTCTGGGTGTTCACCGGCATATTCGGCGGGGCGTTCGACCTGATCATCACGCACAATGTCCTGGAACAAAGCGGCGCGATGAAGAACAAGTTGCCGGGCACGCCTTATACCAAGATGATCGGTGACGTGGCCGAAGGCACCTACCCCTACTACCTGCTGGGGGGTGACAACCTGGGGCGCGACGTGTTCTCGCGCATGGTCGTGGGATCATGGGAGGTGATGAAGATTGCACCCTTCGCGACGCTGTTCGCCTTCATGGTGGGCATCACTCTGGGCTTGCCGGCGGGATATTATGGCAAAAAGCTGGATACGGTTCTGTCCTTCCTCGCGAACCTGATCCTCGCGTTCCCGGTGATCTTGCTGTTCTACCTGTTGGTGACGCCAGAGATCGTCGCGACGGGGATACCCGTCTACATGGCCGGAGTCTTGTTCATCTTTCCGATTATATTCCTGGTGGTGCTGTTCAATTCGCGGTTCTTCACCCAGCCGCCCAAGCGCAACATCTACGTGGCCATCACGGTGCTGTTCGGTGGGTGGCTTTACCTTGGTATCGCGTGGAACGCGGACCCGTTGGGCGTGATCGGGTTCCCGCCGAACCTGTTGGTGGTGTTCGTGGCGGTGGTGTTCGTCAACTCGCCCACGGTGTTCCGGATCGT
>CAZOKA010000032.1:0-13162 GCA_964580265.1 uncultured Rhodobacterales bacterium
CGGTATTCGTGGCGGTGGGGCGCGCGGGGCTGGTGACGGGCGACATGATCCGGCCCGGCGCGGCGTTGATCGATATCGGCATAAACCGGGTGGAAACGGATGATGGCGCACGCACGGTGGGCGACGCCGATTTCGAAAGTTGTGCCGAGGTGGCGGGATGGATCACGCCGGTGCCTGGTGGTGTTGGGCCGGTCACGGTTGCGACCCTGATGAAGAACGCGGTGCTTGCGACGCGGATGCAGATGGATCACTACCGGGACATGTATGCCCGGACCGATATTTGAAAGGACAAGGCGATGACAGCGCAGATCATTGACGGCAAGGCCTTCGCGGCGCAGGTGCGCGAAAAGGTTGCAGGCCACGTTGCGCGGCTGAAGCAGGACCATGGGGTCACGCCAGGGTTGGCGGTGGTTCTGGTGGGCGAAGACCCGGCCAGCCAGGTCTATGTGCGCAACAAGGGTAAGCAGACGATCGAGGTTGGAATGTCCTCTTTCGAACATAAACTACCCGCGGACACATCGCAGGACGAGTTGCTCGAATTGCTGGACCGATTGAATGCCGATCCTGAAATTCATGGTATCCTCGTGCAGTTACCGCTCCCTTCTCATGTAAACGAAGAGTTGGTTATCAACCGGATCGATCCGGACAAGGATGTGGATGGCTTTCACATTTCGAATGTGGGGCGTTTGGCGACGGGGCAGAAATCCATGGTGCCCTGCACGCCGCTGGGGTGCCTGATGATGCTGCGCGATCAACGCGGCAGCTTGTCGGGGCTGGACGCGGTGGTGATCGGGAGGTCCAATATCGTGGGCAAGCCGATGGCGCAATTGCTGCTTGGCGATAGCTGCACCGTGACGATAGCGCATTCGCGCACGCGGGATTTGCCAGAGGTGGTGCGCCGCGCCGACGTGGTGGTGGCCGCCGTGGGGCGGCCGCACTTCGTGCAGGGCGAGTGGATCAAGCCGGGCGCGACGGTAATCGATGTCGGCATCAACCGGATCGAGGCCCCCGAGAGGGGCACCAACGACGATGGCAGCACCAAGACGCGGCTGGTGGGGGACGTGGATTTCGACGGCGCTGTTCAGGTCGCCGGAGCGATCACGCCGGTGCCGGGCGGTGTCGGCCCGATGACGATTGCTTGCTTGTTGGCAAACACGGTGACGGCTTGCTGCCGGGCGAACGGGCTGGATGAGCCCGACGGCCTGACCGCCTGAGTGCGCTGCGCACTGCCCTGGCCGGGTTATTTCGCGCGAGAAATCCATGACCGTCTGGGCTTCGTCTTGCTGAAAATATTCCCGCCGGAGGCGGCAGACGTCGCCGTAGGGACCGATGGCTAGGGTGTGCGTCACGCTGCAGCCTTTCCCGAGCCGGTGCCCAAAGGGCATAGGCGAGACATGAATTGGCGCGGCGTAGCCGCGCACCGCTCAGTCCGCGGGAACGGGGATCATGGTGCCTTGCATGAGCGCGACCTGGCGCGTGTTGCCGTCCGCGTCCTGGGCGTGCACCTCGGCGGTGACGACGACAAGGCGGCGGCCGGGCTTTATCACGCGGCCGGTGGCGATCAGCCGTTCACCCTTGGCGGGGGCCAACAGGTTGATCTTCATCTCGGCGGTCATCACTTCGCTATCGTCGGGAAGCATCGTGAGCGCGGCGTAGCCCGCGGCGCTGTCGCCAATGGAAAAAGCAAGACCGGCATGACCGGCGCCATGCTGCTGCAGAACGGTGGGCAGGACCGGGGCCTCGATCACCACGAGGCCGGGGGCGATCTGCACCAGCTCTGCGCCTAGCGTTTCCATCATGCTTTGCGCGGCGAAGCTGCGCCTGATGCGCGTTTGGTTTACGGCGCTGCTCATCATGGTTCCTCTCGATGACCTGCCCGAGCATTATCGCCCGACGCGGGGCGCGGCAACAGCCCTTCTGTTTGCAAGACGTCAGCTTGCCGTGTTAAACCATTGGCAGTAATAAGTTTTGGGAATTATCGCATTAGGGGTTCAGTGGACGTGTTTGCCAGTTTGATCATGCGAGCGCTGCGGTATTTTTTCTCTCCGTACACCTTTTCGATATGGGCCCTGATGGTTTTTGGCGCGGTCGTGACATCGCCTTTCGGAACTTATGCGCCAATGACCCTGGGGGTGCGCGCGGTTTTCTGGGCGGTGGTCGGCGCTGTGGGAATCGTCCTGGGCCATATCGTGCATGCGATGTGCAGACAGGCGGCTCGCGATCGCGGTGTTTCCATGCGGAGCGGGTGCGAGATGGTCGTTTTCACCGCGCTGTTCAGCCCGATTGCCTATGGCTTGGCCGTAACCATGTCCGACGGGCTTCAGACCAGTGCGTTCACCATGGCGCGGGTCAGTTTTTTCGTGCTGGTGGCGGCCGTCATGATCCGGGCATTGCGCCGCATTTTGCAAGGTGGCGCCATCATGGACGGCGCGAATGGAGCGCTGCGCACCGGCAGGGCAGATACGGCGACGCCGCGCCTGATGCGCCGGTTGCCCGAGGGGGTAGAGGGGCCGATCCTGCACCTGTCGGCGAGAGATCACTTCGTGTCCGTCGCGACACCGGAAGGTGTGCATGAACTGCGCATGCGGTTGCGCGACGCGATCGACGAGATGGACAGCGCCGAGGGGCTGCGCACGCACCGGTCGCACTGGGTCGCGCGGGGCGCGATCGTGGATGTGCGGCGCGAGGAGGGGCGCGTGGTTCTGGTACTTGAGAACGGCACCAAGGTTCCGGTGAGCCGCAAGTACCGCCCAGATCTGGAGGCGTCCGGCGTGATCTGAGCCAGAGGCGGCCGGGGTGGTCACTCCGGTTCGGGCATCGGCATTGCCTGGGGCGTGGTGCCGGTGAGGATCGCCAGCGCCTCGCGCCGCATCAGGGTGCGCAGGGCGGGATCGCGGCAATCCAGCCCACCTGCGGTATGGGTGCCATAGGCAGGCAGGATCACGCGGTCGCTGTCGACCAGGAAACAGGGGCGCGCGACGGTGCGCCCGTTCAGGCGCAGGTGCGCCTTGGGGTGGTAGTGGCCCGACACCTCGCCGCTGGCGGAGGGCTGCGCGATATGGCGGAAGGCAAGCGGCGGTTGCGGTAGTTCGGCAAGGTGGCTGCCGCCCAGCGAGACAGGGCCGGGATCGTGATTGCCAGTGATCCAGATCCAGCTACGGCCGGCTTGAAGTCGCGCGATCCAGAGCTTTTCGAGCTCGGGCAGGAGGTGTGCGGCCTCGCTGTCATCGAAGGTAACGCCGAGGCAGACGACCCGGCGAGCGCCTGTTGCCTCGATGTCGGCCTCAAGGCGCAGCAGTGTATTGCGGGTCTCGTAGGCGGGCAGGGGCGCTCCGCCGTGCCGCGCGGCGTGGCCGGATTTGCCAAGGTGCAGGTCCGACACGCACAGAAGGTCGGCGTCGGGCCATAGCAGCGCCCCGGAACCGAGCGCGACAAGGGGCACGCCCGCCAGAGAGAAGGAAAATCCACTCATACGTCTGTTGTGGCGGGCCGGCGCGATGTTTGCAAGATGCGCGGCGTGCGCGGGTCAGATCAATTGTGCAGACGATTTTCCGCGTCGGTGCGACGGAATGGGCCGGGTCGCGCGTAAGACAGGAGAAGGTATGAAATTACGGAGAAAATCATGAAGTTCCTGCGCAAGTGGGCCACGCCACTGACGGTTGGATCAACCTTGATCGTGACGATCACGGGGCTGATGTTGTTCTTTCACCTGAGTCCGGGTCTTACCCGGCCAGCACATGAATGGATCGGGTGGATCATGGCAGTGGCGGTGGTTGCGCATCTGATCCTGAATTTTCGCGCCTTCACAACTTATTTCCGCAAACCGTGGGGGATCGGCATCATGGGGGTCTCGGCGGTGGTGATGGGGTTGAGCCTGCTTGATCTGGTCCCGGCAGGGGCGGCGGGCGGCAGCCCTGTGCCGCTGTTGATGGGGGCGGTTGACCGCGCACCGGTGGAGCGGGTGATCGCCCTGTCGGGTCACGAAGCGCAGGAGGGCCTTGCCCTGTTGCGTGATGGCGGCTTTGATGTCTTGCCGGGACAACCCGTCAGCGAGATAACCGGCGGTGATCGTGATCGCCACGCGGCCCTGATCCGGGTGCTGTTTGCACAATGACTGGATTTGCGGGTATTCGCACGCTGCTGGTGTGTCAGCGCACCACTTCGCCTTCGCGCACGAACATGTTGTCCCAGGCGCGATCGATCAGTTCTGACGTCATCTGCCGCGGGATGCCTTCGAAATCGCAGATGGCGATCATCTGGTCGATCAGGAATACCGGCTGGTAGTTGGCATAGACGTTGTCGATCTGGGGGTATTTTTCATTTAGCAGGTGTACGAGGGCATCCTCGTTCAGGCCCATGCGTTTCTTGCGGGCGACCAGCGCGAAGATCTTGAGGAAATCCTGTTGGTCGGGGCCGTCGATGCGGATCTTGTAGAAGATCCGGCGCAGGGCGGCCTGATCGAAAATCTCGTTCGGGTGGAAGTTGGTTGAGAAGATCACCAGCGTATCGAACGGCACTTCGAACTTTTCGCCCGATTGCAGGGCGAGGATGTCCTTGTTTTCCTCAAGCGGTACGATCCAGCGGTTGACGAGGGTCTGCGGCGACTCGGCCTGGCGGCCCAAGTCGTCCACGATGAAGATACCGCCAGTCGATTTGAATTGCAGCGGGGCCTGGTAGGTGCGTGCGGTGGGGTTATAGACCAGATCGAGCATGTCGAGGGTCAATTCGCCCCCGGTGATGACGGCGGGGCGTTCGCAGCGCACGTAGCGGGTATCGAAGCTCCGCTTGCGGCGGAGGGAGGCGGGATCGTCGCGTTCGGTTTCGGCGGCGTTGTGGACGATGGGATCGTAGACGGTGATGACCTGGCCCGCATATTCGATGGCGCGCGGCACGTAGATGCGATCGCCGAGCGCGTCGCGAATACCGTTGGAAATCGACGATTTGCCGTTGCCGGGGGGGCCATACATCAGAACCGAGCGGCCCGAACTGACGGCGGGGCCGAGGTTGGACAGAAGCGAGGGTGGCAAAACAAGGTGCCCCATGGCGCGGGTCAGATCCTCTCGTGTGATCTGGATGTTGCGGATCGACTGACGCTCGATCTGTTCGCGGTAGGCATCCAGCGGCACCGGCATCGCGCCGTAATATTCAGATTGCGCCAGCGCCTCGAGCGCGCGGGCCTTGCCTGCGTCGCTGAGTTGAAAGCCCATCTCGCCGCCGGAATTGGCGTTGAGCGTACCGGTTGCCTCGATCAGTCGGTTCTGGCGCGAGATGTCCAGCAATTCCTGCGTGATGTGCTGTGGCACGCAGAGCGCGTCGGCAAGATCGCTGAGCAGCGTGACGCTTTTGCGGAACATGGTCTTGAGCAGGATGTCCCGCATCATCACCATCGGCAGGCGCATCTGCGCCAGATCGCTTGGCGGCGCGGGGGGCTGGACCGTGGAGGAAGGAGACTGCATGTTCATGTGATCGCCCTGCGAAATTTCGTGACCGGATGACCCGGCCAAGCCGGATCAGGCGAAACGGGCAAAAACCCGTGCTTTGGGCACTTTCGCCTGATAAAGTGGCGAAAAAATGGACAAGAGGCAGCAACAGCATGAGCAAGGCGGAAAAAACCGGGCTATTCTTCTTGCTGTTGGTGCTGTGGTGCTTTCTGGCGGTGATTGTCGCGCTGAAGGGGGGCTTCTACTTTGCCAAGCACGAGGGCGATACGCTGCACCTGATCCAGATCGTGTTGCGCATGGCCGAAGGGGACGTGCCGCACCTGGATTTCATGACGCCGATCGGCATTTGGGCGTTTTCGCCGATGGCGTGGCTGGTGCGCGCGGGCATGGGCATCGGCAACGCGATCCTGTGGGGGCAGATGCTGGTGGCGGCGCTGATGCTGCCGGCGTTCTGGTGGGTCGGGGCCAGCCGCATGCGGATCGGGCCGGCGGTGGCCTTTGGCGTGGGCGGGATGCTGTTGATCGCGGCGCTGGTGCATGGCGAGGCGGTGCGCAACGTGTCGATCTCGATGCATTACAACAGGTGGGCGTGGGCGGTGTCGTTCGTGCCACTGGCACTGGTGTTGCTGCCCATTCGCGGCGAAGGGCCTATGCCGGTGCAGGGCGTGCGGCGCGCTCCGGTGGGTGAGGGGGTGCTGATCGGGCTGTGCATGGCGGCGCTGGCCCTGATCAAGGCGACCTATTTCGCGGCCTTTGCGCCTGCGGTGTTGCTGGGACTGGTTCTGCGCGGGCAATGGCGCACGTTGTGGGTGGCGTTTGTCGCCGGAGTAGCCGTACTGGCGATGGTGACCGTAATCCACGGAGTGGAGTTCTGGGCGGCGTATATCGGCGATCTGCGGATGGTGGCGCAATCGGACGTGCGCGCGCAGCCGGGGTTGGGCCTGTCGCAGATTGTTCTGTCGCCGGCTTATACGCTGGTGACGCTGGTGGCGCTGGCTTGTGTCATGTTGCTACGCCGGGTGGAGGGCGACCCGGCGGTGCTGATTCTGCTGTTGCTGGTGCCGGGGTTCATTTACGTGACCTGGCAGAATTTCGGCAACGATCCGTTGTGGCTGTTCCTGCTGGGGTTGGTGATGCTGGGCCATCGGCGCGACCCGGCGCAGGGGATGCGCGGCGATCGCCGGTTGGACGGAGGCCTGTTGACGGCGGGGGCTGTGGCGCTGGTGCTGATTGCTGCGCCGGCGATGAATATCGGGTATAGTCCGCTGCGGCATTTGACGCAGGACAGGGCAATGTTCAGCCCCCTGTTTGGCGCCGATGCGCGGCATGACGATATATACGTAGTGCGCCTGCGGGCGGCGCGGGTGGATGGGCAGATACCGATGGACCTGCCGGGCGGCGGGCTGGAGTGGTTTCGGCAGATCGCGGATCGGCCCGAGCCGACGGTGTTGCAGGGGCGCACCTTGCGGCAGTGCCAGTTGACCGGCGGGCTGGTGGCGTGGCTGAGCGCGATGGCGGCCGATCTGGAGGCCAAAGGTTATGGTGGCCAGCAGATCATCAGTGCGGACCTGTACGGAGGGCTGTGGTTGTTCGGGGATTTCCGTCCGGTGCCGGGGGCAGCCCCGTGGTATTATGGAGGACTGCCAGGGATTGAGGCTGCCGATTACCTTCTGGTGCCCGACTGCCCGGTCGTGTCAGAGGTGCGCCACAGCTATGTCGAGGAAATCAAGGCGCGAGGACTCGGGCTGGCGGAGTTGGAGCGAACGCCGCTTTACACGCTATACCGGATCGGCGGGCGCGGAAGTGTGACAAACGAGTGAGTGCCGTGCACCCGCGGTGTCAGCCGGCGCTGCCGTAAAAGGCGCCAAGCGCGAGGTAGATGGCCAGTGTGGGGCCCAATGACAGGCCCATGGGAAATTCCTTGGTGCGGGTCCAGCTTTGCCAGTTGGGCGCAAGGCGGCGCAGGGGCGTGCGCGCGGCTAGCCGGTGGGTCACAAAGGCGGCCAGCAGGTTGGCGGCGAACAACGCGATCACGAAGCGCGTGTCGCCAAGCGTGATGAACGGTGCGGCGGCGGCGGCGAATTTCGCATCGCCAGCGCCCAACAGCCCCGCAGCGTTCAACCCTATCCCGATAACCAGCACTACGGCGAGGTGAAGCAGTTGCCATCCGAAGGCTGGCAGCGGCAGAACCAGCGGTCCGATCAGCACGAAAACCGCCACCATCGCCAAAACGGCGCGGTTGGAAATGCGCATGTCGCGCAAATCGCTCCATGCGACCCAGATGCACAGGGGCAGGGCGAAGGGCAAAAACCATGCTGCGGCAAGGGCCGGGATGTCGAGTGTCATGCTGCCCCCTCGCGACGCTGTCGTGATGTGGTTGCTGAACCCTGCGGAGAGGGATCAATTAACCAGGTTATTTTCCAGCGCGCGCAGGCTACGCACGGCTGTTTCGAAATGCTGCGGGTGGGTTTCGATCGCTTCGTTCAGAAGGCCCTTGCCGATTTCCAGATCCCCTTGCTTGAGGGCGCTAAGGGCCAGCGTGTGCAGCAGTTTCGCGCGCTCGACCTGGTCCATGGGGATCACCGGCAGCGAATAGTTCTGTTGCGCGCCGCGGGCCAGGACAAGGTTATTCTTGGCGGTGAACAGGTCGCGGTCATGTTCGATGGCGTCGATGAACAGGCGCTCGGCCTCGGCATAGTCGCCGCGTGTCAGCTTGGAATAGCCCCAGTTGTTCATCACGCCGGCGGGGCGGGTCGTCAGGCCAACCGCCGTCTGGTAGAAGCTGTCGGCCTTTTCCCAGTCTTTTTCGGTGTCGGCGATCATCGCTTCGAGGCGGTAACGTTTGTAGGTCTCGAAGGTAGGTGGCACGTTGTCGAGGGCTTCGGCGGCCTTTTCCCATTGATCGGTGCGGATCAGGGCATCGGCGTAATTGACGCGATCCTCGTCGGTCGCCTCGGGGTGGGCGACCACCTTTTGCCAGACGCCGACGGCCTCTGTCTCGCGTCCCGCCCGCACGAGGGAACGGGCCAGCCCGCGCTGCAGGTCAATGCGATCGGGATGTTCCTCGCTGGTGCGTTTGAAATAGGAAACCGCCTCGTTCGGATCGGCAACTGTCAGCATGATGTCGCCAAGGTTGTTTTCGTCAACGACGTTGACGTCCTGAAAGGCGCGATCGACCGCGTCGCCATCGGGTTTGTCACAGGCGGACAGCGCGGTTAGGCCGATCAGGCCCATGGCCAGATAAATGGAATGGCGCATTTGTTGCGTCCTTTTACTGCTCTTGCCTTGTCATGGTATCGAGCGGATGAGGTAATCCCCACTGCCGCGCCGTACCAATTTATAATCTTGTTCTTGGGTGTCATCGTAACGCTGATTTTGCAATTTTGCGAGTGCCAAGCGCAAATTGTCGCGAATTGCGTCACTTTCGCCATTGTCGAGCGCGTAGGCGCGTTTGAATACTTCGACTGCTTCGGGAGTTTTCCTCTGTTCCATCAATGTGATGCCGAGGTTGTTCCATGTCTCGGGAATGGCGCCATCGGTGTGCACCGCGCGGCGCAGCAGGGTTTCCGCCTGCCCGAGACGGCCCAATGCGAGGTTCGCACTACCCAGCCCGGACAGGACATCGACGCTCATGCCGTGATCCAGTGCGGCGCGGGTATACGCCTCTAGCGCAAGTTCGGGCTGGCCGGCCTGCATCAGGCGGTGCCCCACGGTCAGGCCGTCCACCGCCTCCGCGCCGGGGTCGGCGCCGGGGGCGTAGGGGCCGCCTTCAGGCGCCGAAAGCCCGCCCGCGGTGCAGGCGGGCAGGGCCAAAAGCAGGATCAGAACGGTCGCCGCGCGAAGTGCCGTCATGCGTCAGAAATTCATCTCGCCCATCTTGGTGATACCCACAACCGAAGGCCCGACCAGGATGATCAGCAACGGGGGCACCGTCAGCATCATTGTGGCCAATGTCATCTGCGTCGGCAACTTGTTTGCCTTTTCTTCGGCGCGCATGACGCGTTTGTCGCGCATTTCGCCAGCGTAAACGCGCAGCGCCTCGGCGATCGAGGTGCCGAAGGTGGCCGACTGGATCAGAACGGTGACGAAGCTGGACACGTCATTGACGCCGCAGCGTTCGGCCATATCGTTGAGGACGCTTGATTTGTCCTTGCCTGCCTTGATCTCATAGCTGACGATTTCGAATTCATCGGCCAGCGCCGGGAAGGAGGCGCGGATTTCATGTGCGACCCGGATGATCGATTGATCCAGCGATTGCCCCGCTTCGACGCAGACCAGCATCATGTCGAGAGCATCAGGAAAGCCCGATACGATCTGTTCCTGCCGCTCCTGGCGGCGCTTGGTGACCCAGTAACGCGGCAGGAAATAACCCGCGCCCCCAGGCCCGAGGATGTATATCAGGGTTTTCTGTGTCGTGACATCGGGGCTGCCGGCGAGGGCGATCAGGTAATAGGCCACCCCGAGTGCAAGCCCCAGAAGCCCCAGGGCGAACTGCGCGAAGTGGAAAAAGCGCACCGCTTCCTTGGTCCGGTAGCCCGCCTGCATCAGCTTCAGGCGGATGTCCGAATATTCCTCTTCGGTTTGTGGTTCAAGGAAGCCCGAGTATTTCTCGAGTTTTTCGTTACCGCGGGACGGGCGCAGAGATTTGGCGTTATCGCCGCGATTTTTGTCGGCGCGCGCGCTTTCCTTGAGCTTGTCCAGGGGATCCTTGCGCTGCGTCAGCATGAAGGGAAGGGTACCAAGGATCAGCAGCAGCCCAAGTGCACCGGCAAGGATCACCGGGCCGAAGCCGGTGGTCGCGAAATCAAGAATCGAGCTGAGCGCATTCATTGCAGGGGATTCCTTCAGACCTTGATGTTGACCAGCATGCGCATCACGAACAGGTTGGCCGCCAGGAACCCCCCCACCGCGAGACCGGCCGGGATGAACCAGGGGTGATCCATGACTTCGTCATAATAGTTCGGGTCCATGACGTTGATGGCGATCAGCGCGATGATCGGGAAGGCGGACAGGAACTTGCCCGACCATTGCGCTTCGGCGGTAATGGCCTTGACCCGGCGAAACAGGCGGAAACGGGCCCGGATCACGTTGGATAGGCCGGCCAGGATCTCGGCCAGGTTGCCGCCGGATTGCTGCTGGATCGTCACGGCGACGGCGAGAAAGCGCAAATCCTGCATATCGATCCGCTCTGCCATGTCCTTGAGAGCTTCGCCCACGTCGCGGCCATAGGCGGATTCATCGGCGATGACACCAAATTCGGTGGCCAGCGGATCGGCAACCTCCTTGGCGACGATCTGGATCGCCGAGGAAAACGGGTGCCCTACGCGCAAGGAACGGACCATCAACTCAATCGCGTCGGGAAGCTGCTCCTCGATCATGGACAGGCGCTTGTTGGCCTTTGAGTTGACCCAGAAATACACCCCGCCCACACCCATGGCGACCGAAATACCCGCACGGATCAGCAGCGCGGTCTCGGTGGCGATGGTCAGGCCGAGAAAGGCCACGCCACTGAGCGCGGCCATGATCATGATCAGTTGCTGCGGGGTGAAGGCGATGGCGGCCTTTTGCGCCCGGTCTGCCAGGATGGCATAGAGCGGGATGCCGCGCGAGTTCATGTGCTGGCGCATTTCCTTGCGCAGCTTTTCCATGACCTCTTCGCGGCGGTCGCCCTTTTCCAGCATTTCAAGGCGCCGGTTGACGCGGTTGTTGAGGCTGATCGAACGGCCGAACGCGGTCAGGTAGAGGCCCTCGATCAGGACGACGACACCGACGAAGATCAGGCCGTAAATCAGGGGTTCGATGCTTATGGCCATTGGATCACTCCGGTGTCACGGGTTCATAGATCTCGGCCGGCAGGTCATAGCCCCACAGGCGGAAACGTTCGGAGAAGTTGCTGCGCACGCCGGTGCCGGTGAAATGGCCGATGATCTTGTTCTCGGGGGTCAGGCCGACGCGCTGGTAGCGGAAGATTTCCTGCATCGAGATGACTTCGCCTTCCATGCCGGTCACTTCGGTGATGGATGTCATGCGGCGCGAGCCGTCCTGAAGGCGGCTGGCCTGCACGATCAGGTGCACGGCCGAGGCGATCTGGGCGCGCACCGCCTTGGTGGGCATCTCGATGCCCGACATGGCGATCATGTTTTCCATGCGGCTTACGCCGTCGCGGGCGCTGTTGGCGTGGATCGTGGTCATCGAGCCGTCGTGGCCGGTGTTCATGGCCTGCAACATGTCGATCACCTCGTCGCCGCGGGTCTCGCCAACGATGATCCGGTCGGGGCGCATCCGCAGCGCGTTGCGCAGGCAGTCGCGCTGCGTGACGGCGCCCTTACCCTCGACGTTGGGGGGGCGGCTTTCCATGCGGCCGACGTGGATCTGTTGCAGTTGCAGTTCGGCGGTGTCCTCGATCGTGAGGATGCGTTCGGAATTGTCGATGAAGCTGGACAGCGCGTTGAGCGTGGTCGTCTTGCCCGAACCGGTGCCGCCCGACACGACCACGTTTAGACGGCAGGCAACCGCGGCTTGCAGGTAGGCGGCCATTTCCTCGGAAAATGCGCCGAAGCGGATCAGATCGTCGATGCCGAGCTTTTCCTTGGTGAATTTGCGGATGGAAACCAGGCTACCATCCACAGCGATCGGCGGCACCATCGCGTTGAAGCGCGAGCCGTCCGAGAGGCGCGCATCGACATATGGGTTGGATTCGTCCACGCGTCGGCCAACGGCCGAGACGATCTTGTCGATGATCCGCAGCAGGTGCTTTTCATCCTTGAAGGTGATGTCTGTCAGCTCCAGCTTGCCGTTACGCTCGACAAATATCCGCTGCGGGCCGTTGACCAGGATATCGTTGACGGTTTCGTCCTTCAGCAGCGTCTCCAGCGGGCCGAGGCCGCGCACCTCGTCATAGAGTTCCTGGTTGATCTGGGTGCGATCCTCGCGGTTGAGGACAATGCCCTTTTCCTGAAGCACCTCGGTGGCGATATCGCTGATCTCGGCTTTGAGATCGGATTCGGAGGCGGATTCCAGGGCGGAAAGGTTGAGGTTGTCGAGCAGGGCGTGGTGCAGCTCCAGTTTTATCTCGCCCATCCGTTCCTTGCGCTTGCGTTCCTTGTCGGCGGAGGTGCTTTGCGCCGGGGCCTTTTTCATCGTGCGCCGCATCGACACGGGCGCCGGGGAGGCACCGGATTTCCCGATGCTGGCGGTCTCGGCAGTCGGTTGCGGTGCCGCGCTTGGGGCCGGCGCGGCCTTAACGGGCTTTGCGTCTGTTTTGCGGTAGCGCGAAAACATTTATTTAGGCTCCTTAACGGTACTCAGGCGGCTTTAACGTCGCTCTGGCCCAGGTCGTGCAACGAGGTGGCAAGCTTGGAAATTTCCTTGCGCAGTGGATTCTTGGGCGTCTCCAGGGCGAGAGGACGACCGTGGTCGCCGCCCTGCGTGACTGCCTTGCCACCATCGGGCAGGTGGATCTCGATCGAGATCTCAAGGCTGTCGGCCAGCCTTTTTACCCGCGACTTGCCGGTGATGTCGGTGAACTTGGGCGCGCGGTTGAGCACGAAACGGAGTTTTTCAAATGGTAGGTCCTCGGATTTCAGGGCACGTTTCAGCCTCAGCGTGTTCTGTGCCGAGCGCATGTCCATCTCCAGTGTGGCGAAGAACAGTTGCGCCTCTTGCAGAACGGCCTCTGTCCACTGGACAACTGTGCTTGGCATGTCGACGATGACGTAATC
>CAZOKA010000033.1:0-9291 GCA_964580265.1 uncultured Rhodobacterales bacterium
GTCGTCTGCGCGTCTGGTCGCTGGTCATCACCGTTTTCGGCGACAGCGTCCAGCATCGCGGTGGCCGCATTTCCACCGCGCGGCTCGGGCGGCTTCTGGGTCGTGTCGGGGTGGAACAAGGGGCGCTGCGCACAGCCCTTTCGCGACTGGCACGAGACGGTTGGGTCACCTCCGAGAGGATCGGCCGCGCAAGTGTCTATCGCCTCAGCAAAAGCGGACTCGCACGCTTTACCGAGGCAACGGGGCGCATTTACGCAGCCCCGCGCGCCACGCCGGTCAAGGAATGGGTGCTTGCCCTCGGCCCCGATCAACCGGGCCTGCCGCTTAGTGGTGGATGGATGTTGCGGCCCGCAGACCAGGACGCAAGCCATGCGCCCGCCCCCTCCTGCGCGGTTACAGGCGCACTAAGCGAATTGTCAGACAATATGCGTGAGACACTTCTTGGCGACGGACAACGCGCCGCGCTCGAGGCACTGTCACGCGATCTGGATACTATCGAAAAGCTATCGCCTGATCCGCTCGATGCAGCGGCGGCGCGTACCTTGCTGATCCATCGCTGGCGGCGTATCGTGCTGCGCTACCCCGAGCCACCGGACGAGGTGCTGCCTCGTGACCTGCGAATACCCGCGCCGCCGCGCGCCCGTGTGGCATGCGCATACCGCGCTCTCAGCCCCGCCGCCGAGCGTTGGTTCGACCTGCGCGAAGGGGATGTGCTGGATATGACTTGCGAGCCCGCGAGGCACGATTGGCGCTTTCGTGGAAATCAAGAGGCTTGATTTCTGATTGCACGGGGACAATTCTGCCACCATGACAACGCAGCCCCCCGCCGCGACCATCCGCAAGCACGAGCCAGAGCAGGTCGCGTTTCAACGTCAGGAACTGGGCATGATCCTGGGTCTCTACGGGCGCATGGTCGCTGCCGGCGAATGGCGAGACTACGGAATCTCCTGCCTGCGCGAAGTCGCGGTGTTCGCCATTTTCCGGCGCACGGCAGAGCATCCGCTCTACCGTATCGAAAAGCGCCCTAAACTGCGCAACAGGCAAGGCATCTATGCCGTGATCGGTATGGATGGCCGTGTGCTCAAGCGCGGCCATGACCTGAAATCGGTGCTGCGGGTGCTGGAGCGCAAGTTGATCCGCGTGGTTGAATGAGGCCAGTCGTGGGTTGGCCCGTCATGGACGTATGTGCGCCAGCAACGGCAAGCCCTGTTTTTCGATGCGCCTGAGTGCCGTTTGCGTATGCTCAATCCGGGTCACCATGTGATGCGCGTTTGCATGTATCAAGCTATGGGTATCGACCACCAGCGCAACATGCCCATGCCAGAACAGCAGGTCTCCCTTCTTTGGCGGCGTCCCGTCAGGCAGGGGCGTTCCAAAATGCGCCCGCTGCTGGTCGCTGTCACCCGGGCAGGACACACCGCAAGCCAGAAAAGCCATTTGCACGAGACCGGAACAATCAATTCCCCAGCGGGAGTTTCCGCCCCACAGATACGGTGTGCCCAGAAACAAGCGCGCGGTAGTGATCGGGTCATGTTCGGTGCTGTCGGCGGGGCGGACATGCTGTTTGGGAATGTACCCCAGTTCGGTCTCGATGAAATCACCTGTCTCACGCGTCGCCGCGACCCGGCTACCGAAACTGAGCGCAACAAGGTCCGGGGATTTGATATCCGCCTCTGCATAGGCGTGACTTGACGCTGCACTGATCCGATGCGTGACCTCGCAGTGTGGGCCAAGCATTTCATGCGCCACAAAGCCATGATAGCCGTCCTTGGACGCGCGGACATAGTCGTGGTCTCCACTGCGTCCGAGAACAGTCACCTCTTCTCCCAACAAAAGCTGACGGTCACGCGCCCCCCCCTCGCTCCGCCGAAGGTCCACCACGGGGTGCACGATCCGGGCAGGCGTATTTTCCCGTGCGATGGTTGGGTCAGGCGTGACGCGTCGATCCGCCATCAGAGGTCAAACACCTTTTCAACCGCCCTGAGCAGCGCACGCCCACCCTGCCCCAAGCCGCCTTTGGTCCGGCCCGGTGCCGCCTTTGCCTGCCACGCGTATATGTCGAAATGGGCATAACGCGGCGCAGCGCACGCAAACCGGCGCAGGAACAGTGCCGCTGTAATCGCGCCGCCCATTCCGCCACTGGGGGCATTGTCCAGATCAGCAATGCCAGGCTCTATATCGGCCTCGTACGGCTCCCAAAAGGGCATACGCCACACCGGATCGGCCACCTGCGGCGCAACCTGCGCAAGGGCGGCTGCCAAGACATCATCGTCGGTAAACACCGGCGCTATATCAGGCCCCATGGCAACCCGTGCCGCACCAGTCAACGTTGCCATCGAAATCATGAGATCCGGCGCGCCTTCGGCTCCGCAGGTCAAGGCATCGGCCAGAACCAACCGCCCCTCGGCATCAGTATTGTTGATCTCGACGGTCGCCCCGGCGCGCGAAGTCAGGATATCACCGGGCCGGAAGCTGTTCGCGCTGATACTGTTTTCCACCGCCGGAATCAGCACACGAAGGCGCACGGACAGCCCCAATGCCATAATCATATGCGCCAGCCCCAGCACATTGGCGGCACCGCCCATATCCTTTTTCATCGTTCCCATCGACGTGCCCGGCTTCAGGTTCAACCCTCCGGTATCAAAGCAAACCCCCTTGCCCACCAAGGTCAGCAGCGGCCCTTCATTTCCCCAGGACATGTCGATCAATCGCGGCGCCTGCGCGCTGGCACGCCCAACGGCATGAATCAACGGATAGTTCTGCTCGATCAGGTCTTCGCCCCGGATCACCGTGAGCCGCGCACCATGAGTATGCGCCAGGTCAAGACACGCTGCCTCAAGCGCATCGGGGCCCATGTCATTGGCGGGTGTGTTTATCAGGTCGCGGGTCATGCACTCGGCTTCCGCCAGCACTTCGAGGCGGGACGCATTCACGCCTGCGGGCGCGATCAGAAGAGGTAAGGACCGTTTGCCTTCCGTCGCGCGATATGTGTCAAAGCTGTAGCTGGCCAGAAGCCAACCCAGAGCCTCCTGTTCCGCCTCATCCGCAGGCAATCCACCTGCGATCCGGTATGTCCCGGCAGGCAATGCGGCCGCTGCAGCGGCCAGATGGAACCGCCCCCGCGCGCGCCGTCGAGGCGTGCCGAACCCCATCAAGGCCATCGCCGGAGTACCTTCCGGACCGGGAACCGACAGGCATTGCCCCAGGGTTCCGTCAAACTCGTTTGCCGTGACCCAACAACGAACCGTATCAGGCTGTTCGGCTGCCCACCCCGCCACGGCCCCCTCTTCCAGAAGGTAGAGCGGCAAAGCCTCATCGGAGGTGGCGGGATCGGCAAATCTTGGGGTCATGTGTCATACCTTCGCTTCTTGGTCCGTTCATGCAGCAACCTACGCCACGAGCGCCTTCCTGCAAGGGGCATGTTGCCAATGGCAAGTGTATGGCCAACAACACTCATCCCGTGCGAACAACCAGTCATACACACTCACCGTTCGCTATTGAATTCCCGCACATGGTCCGCGATCAGGAAACTGGCGCATGACTGCTTGGCAAAAGGTTGCAAGACACCAGTATTTTCACTCGAATTTCCAGAGAATCCAAGCTAACACCCGCTCACGCCATATAGCGCGAGGATCAATCGATGGAACATGCCAAGAAACTTCCGAAATACCTGGCTCAGCGGTATCACGGCTGGAAAGCTACCAGCTTTGCCGAGAACCGAAGCTGGTATCGTCATCTTGCCGATGAGGGGCAGCATCCCCGCGCAATGGTCATTTCCTGCTGCGACAGTCGCGTGCATGTCACTTCGATTTTCGGCGCTGACCAAGGGGAGTTCTTTATCCATCGCAACATCGCCAACCTTGTGCCCCCGTTCGAAGCCGACGGCGCGCAGCACGGCACATCGGCGGCTTTGGAATTTGCCGTCACCTCGCTGAAGGTCGCGCATATCCTCGTGATGGGGCATTCGAACTGCGGCGGCGCAAAGGGGTGCCTCGATATGTGCAGCGGTGCCACTCCGGCGCTTCAGGAAAAGACAAGCTTCGTCGGGCGCTGGTTGGATATTCTTCGCCCCGGCTATGAACAAGTGAAGCATATCGAAGACCCACACGCATTGCAGAACGCCATGGAAAAGCAGGCGGTCATGGTTTCGCTGGAAAACCTGATGACCTTCCCGTTCGTTGCGGACGCGGTAAAGGACGATCGGCTGAGCCTGCATGGCCTATGGCATGACATCGGCCAGGGCGGACTGGAATACTTCGACGCCGACGAGAAAATCTTTCATCCGGTCTAAAACGAAAACGGGCGTCCCGAACAGGAGGACGCCCGTTTAACACCCGAGAAATGGGCGCGTGTCAGCCCTTCTTGAGCACTTCGCGCCCCAGCAGCTCGGCGATCTGAACCGCGTTGAGCGCTGCTCCCTTGCGCAGGTTGTCGCTGACGCACCACAGGTTCAGGCCGTTATCGATGGTCGAATCCTGGCGAATACGGCTGATGAACGTCGCGAAGTCACCAACGCATTCAACCGGCGTGACATATCCGCCGTCCTCGCGCTTGTCGATCACCATGATACCTGGCGCCTCGCGCAGGATGTCGCGCGCCTCGTCGTCGTCAAGAAAATCTTCAAACTCGATATTTATGGCCTCGGCATGGCCGACGAACACCGGCACCCGAACGCAGGTCGCGGTTACCTTGATCTTTGGGTCGACGATCTTCTTCGTTTCGGCAACCATCTTCCATTCTTCCTTGGTGCTGCCATCATCAAGAAAGACATCGATATGCGGGATGACATTGAACGCGATCTGCTTGGGATAAGCGCTCGGCTCGACCTCCTGACCGGGGACGTACATGCCCTTGGTCTGGTTCCACAACTCGTCGATCCCCGCCTTGCCGCTACCCGATACCGATTGGTAGGTGCTCACCACCACGCGCTTGATCTTGGCACGGTCATGCAAAGGCTTGAGCGCGACAACCATCTGCGCGGTCGAGCAGTTGGGGTTGGCGATGATGTTCTTCTTGGCATAGCCGTGAACATCCTTCGGGTTTACCTCGGGCACGATCAACGGCACGTCGGGGTCGTAGCGGTAGAGTGAGCTGTTGTCGATCACCACACACCCAGCCGCAGCAGCCTTGGGTGCATACTTCTTGGTTGCGTCCGACCCAATCGCGAACAGCGCCATGTCCCAGCCGCTGAAGTCGAACGTTTCCAGATCGCGGGTCTTCAGTGTCTTGTCGCCAAAGCTGACTTCGGTTCCCAAGCTGCGGCGGCTGGCCAGCGCCACGATCTCGTCCACCGGGAATTCCCGCTCGGCAAGTATGTTGAGCATTTCATGGCCCACGTTTCCCGTGGCGCCCACAACGGCAATCCTGTAGCCCATCTTGGACAAACTCCTTTACTAGGGTCGCGCGCCTCATACCCCACGCCACGCCTGTTTGAAAGGGGGCGCATCAATCCAACCGGTCACGACTGAACAGATAGAGCGCCAGCCCCAACAGCAACAGCGCAGCAAAAAATCCAAATACGGCCTGATAGGGCAGCGCCGGCGCGCCACCCATGCCGGACACGACACCGTGCAAACGCCCGGTAACAACCTGGAACAGCCCGACACCGCCAATTCCGAACAGGTTCATGAGTGTCACGCCCCGGCCCGCCAGATGCGTCGGAATAAAGCTGCGACCATGCGCCATGAGCATTGGAAAGGACATACCGAACAGTCCAACCGCCGCGCAAAGGGCAACCGTCGCACCAAAGCCCAACTCGGGCTGCACCGCCAGCATCAGCAGCGCCAACATGCCAGCCGCATTACCGATGAAAACGACCCACTTGCGTGTTCCCAGCCACCTGTCGAGAGGACCATAGGCAAAGGTGCCTACGATCATCGCGATCCCCATGATCAGCGTCGCATTCCCGATCACGGCTGACGTCGCGCCATGCACGTCGCCCAGGTATGGGCCAACCCATAACCCGCGAAGTCCTGCCGCCGGGGCATAATTCACGAACATCAGTGGAAATATCAGCCACATCGCCGGCAAGCGTAGCAAATCGAATACCGATCCTTTTCGTGCCTGCTCGGCGCGTGGCGGATCTTGCACCGTAAGGTATATCCCAAGCGCGAGAAGACCCGAAACTGCCGCCAATGCAAACAGCGATTCGCGCCACCCGAACGCCTCGACCGCCCAAGCCAGCGGTGCCGATCCCGCAAGGTTGCCCACAGACCCGACACCGATCATGACAGCGCCCAAGGTGGCAAACATGTCAGCAGGGAACATCCGTGCGAAGATATAGTAGCTTGCCATCAGGACCGGCGAGCACCCCACACCGATCAACCCCATCGCCGCTGCGACATGCGCGGGCGTGCTGGCCATCGCGAAAACCAATGCCCCACCCCCACCACCAAGCGCCAACAGAACTGCGGCGGTACGGCGTGGCCCGATCCGGTCAAGCGCTTCGCCAACCGGAATCTGCATTGCAGCAAAAGTCAGAAACCACAGCCCCGATGCAAATGCCAGGTCGTCGGGCCCTGCGCCGATATCCGCCTCAAGCACTTGGCTCAGTACGGCCAGAAAAGCGCGATAGAACTGACTAAGTACATACCCCGCGCATAGCAGGATCAAACCCAGACGCATCGCGCCTTCCTCCCTTGAAGAACCGACAGACTGCCTGCCACGGGGCACGGAGATGTGCAAGCACTGCTCCCGCGGGGCACCCCTCAGATACAGCGCCCGCCGTCAACTTCCATCGCGACACCTGTAATCATTCCGGCCTCGTCCGAGCACAGGAACGCAGCCGCGTTGCCCATGTCCTCGGGCGTAGAAAACCGCCCCAGCGGGATCGTGGACAGGAATTTGGCTCGCATTTCCGGCGTATCCTCGCCCATGAACGAGGACAGCAGCGGCGTCTCGCCCGCGACGGGACAAATTGCATTTACACGCACACCCGATGGGGCCAATTCGACCGCCATGGTCTTGGTCGCGGTTACCATCCACCCCTTCGAGGCGTTGTACCAGTTCAGGTTCGGTCGCGGACTGATTCCCGCCGTCGAAGCAACATTCAGGATTGCACCGCCGCGCACCTTCATTCCGGGCACGAAAGCCCGCGCCAACAGGTAGACGGATTTGCAATTCACCGCGAAAACACGGTCGAAATCTTCTTCGCTCACGTCCTCGAGCGGGGTTGGCTTGTGCGTCACGCCAGCGTTGTTGACGAGAATATCCAGATCACCCAACTGTGCCTGAACGGCCTTGGCCAGTTCTGCCACGCTGCCCCCTTCGGCCACATTGCACGCATGCGAAACCGCGCCATTGCCCAGTTCCTTGGCCATTGCCGCGGCGCCCTCGGCGTTTATATCCACGATCATTACGCGCGCACCCTCGTTCGCGAACTTGCGCGCTATCCCGGCGCCGAATCCACTTGCTCCGCCCGTTACGACGGCGGTCTTGCCCTCGAGTCTCATGTCCCTGTCTCCTCTGTCCTTGTTCCGGGCGCAGCGTCTAGCCGTGGCAGGCGGCCACCGTTTTCAACGTGGTAAAGCCATACATTGCCTCGAACCCCTTTTCGCGGCCATGGCCGGATTTCCCGACACCGCCAAAGGGAAGCTCTACGCCGCCACCCGCACCGTAGTTGTTGATAAACACTTGCCCGCAACGCAGCGCACGGGCCAGCCGCATCTGACGGGCACCATCGCGCGTCCAGATACTGGCAACCAACCCATAGTCAGTGCCGTTGGCGATGCGCACGGCCTCGGCCTCATCATCGAAGGGGATCACCACCTGAACGGGGCCAAAGATCTCATCTCGCGCCAGAGCATGATCCGGTGCCGCGTTCGCAAAAAGGGTGGGGGCCACGTAGTGCCCGCCATCCGGAAGGTCCGGCAAGATAGCACGCCCGGCAATCTCCAGATCCGCGCCCTTCTCAATGAACCCGGTCACGATTTCCTTCTGCCGCGCCGATATCAGCGGCCCGACATCCGGGTCATCCGCCGCCGGGCCGATGCGAAGCGCCATATAGCGTTCCGCCATCCGGGCGATCACCTCGTCATAACGTGACCGATGGACAAGGATGCGGGATGAAGCAGAGCAGGTTTGCCCGCAATTCTGCACGCCTGCGCCCACCAGAAATGGTAGGGCAGCGTCGATATCCGCATCATCGAACACGATTTGCGGAGATTTTCCGCCAAGCTCCAGCGTAACAGGCACCACGTTGCGCGCCGCCGCGGCCTGCACCGCTGCGCCAGTCGCGACCGACCCGGTAAAGCTGATATGCTGAACGCCGGGATGCGCGCTCAGCGCCGCGCCCGCTTCTGCCCCCAGCCCCGGCACGACGTTCAGCGCGCCGTCGGGCAACCCAGCCGCATGCGCCATGTCGGCAAAAGCCAGCGCCGTCAGGCAGGCATCCTCGGCTGGCTTGAGAACGCACGCATTGCCGGCGGCCAACGCCGCGCCTACGGATCGCCCGATGATCTGCATCGGGTAGTTCCACGGTACGATATGTCCGGTCACTCCGTACGGCTCGCGCAGGGTGTAGACGGTATACCCTTCCTGGAATGGGATCGTCTCACCATGCAGCTTATCGGCGGCACCACCGTAGAATTCCAGGTAGCGCGCCAACGCAACCGCATCGGCTCGCGCTTGCTTGAGCGGCTTGCCCACATCGCATGCCTCGATCAGGGCCAGATCATCCACACGCTCTTCCACCATGCGGCCAAGCCGCGCCAGTATCCGCCCGCGCTCGAACGCGGGCATACGGCCCCACGCGCCTTCGCGCGCCGCCTGCGCCGCGGCGACGGCAGCATCGACATCTTCGGCCCGACCGCGCGCGATCTCACCGATAACTTCGCCGGTCGAAGGATTTTCCAGTGGCAACGTCCCACCGCCTTCCGGTGTTACCCACTGCCCCGCGATCAGGCATTTGGCAGAATCGAACCAGAGATCAGGCTTTTGCGTCGTCATCGTGTTATCCTTTCAGGCGCGACGGTCAGGCGAGGCGCCGCACTAACCAGTTGTTGCGTATAGGCATGGCGCGGGGCATCGAACACTTCCTGCGTGACGCCCTGTTCGACGATCTGTCCGGCCTGCATCACAAGCACCCGGTCCGTTATCGAGCGGACAACCGACAAATCATGACTGATGAACAGATACGTCAGGCCCAAACGGTCCCCCAGTTCAGCCAGAAGATCGAGGATCTGCGCACGCACTTGCACGTCAAGCGCGCTCACGGCCTCATCCAGGATGATCAGTTCGGGCCTTATGATCAGTGCCCGCGCAATCGCGATCCGCTGGCGTTGCCCGCCGCTG
>CAZOKA010000033.1:9301-13139 GCA_964580265.1 uncultured Rhodobacterales bacterium
GCACGATGGCATCGGATCGGGCCGTGCCCTGCGGTGGATCGTCCAGCAGGTGAAATGGCTCGCTCACCAATCTGTCCACCCGGTGACGCGGATTGAAGCTGCCGTAGGGATCTTGGAACACCACCTGCATGTGGCGACGCACCGCACGGTTGGGCCGGTGCCCGGTAAATACAGGCTGACCGTTCAACTCGATCGTGCCGGCTTGCACCTCTTCCAATCCCAGAATTGCGCGTGTCAGCGTTGACTTCCCGCAACCCGACTCGCCCACCAGGCCAAGGCTTTCACCACGCCGTATGTCGAAGCTGACGCTATCTATCGCACGAAACGTGCCGGCATGCCCCCAAAGCCCGCTGCGCGGCGTCGCGTAGTCGCGCACGACCTCCCGAACGCTCAGCAAGGCCGTCTCACGGGGTTGGGCGGCCCTGTCGGGGACATGCGAAGACGCGGCAAGCAGGGCTTTGGAATAGGGGTGCCGCATATTTGTTAGCAGACGGTCTGCGGGGCCGTTCTCGACCACCTCGCCGTCGCGCATGATCACGATGTCATCGGCCATGTCCGCCACCACCGCCAGATCGTGACTGATCAGCATGCAAGCCATGCCATCCTCGGCCACCAGCCGTTTCAACAGCTTCAGAATCTCCGCCTGCGTCGTCACATCCAGCGCGGTGGTAGGCTCGTCAGCGATCAACAGGCGAGGGCGCAATGCGATGGCCATGGCAATGACAACCCGCTGGCGCTGCCCTCCCGACAACTCGTGCGGATAACGCGACATGGGGAACCGGTCCTGCGGCAACTCGGCCCGCGCAAGCGCCTCGGCGGCGCGCTGCATCGCCTCACCGCGACTGACACGCTCATGAACAAGGATCGTCTCGGCCACTTGCGCACCGATCGTCTGCAAGGGGTTCAGCGCGGTCATTGGCTCCTGGAACACCATGCCCACATCGCGCCCGCGCATCTTGCACAGAGCTGCTTCGGTCAGGGTCAATACCTCTTGGCCCGCCAACATGATCCGCCCCGAGCACCGCGCGCCACTTGGCAAAAGCTGCATGACCGACAATGCTGTCATTGATTTGCCACTGCCCGACTCGCCGATCACGCCGAGGATGCGCCCCGCATCTACCCCAAGGCTCACCTCGCGCAGAATTGGCAGGCCCTGAACATCCATGCTCAGGCGATCTATCTGCAACAGGGTCATCGGCCAGTCCTGCGCAAACGTGGATCCAGAAGATCACGCAGACCATCACCCATAAGGTTCAGGCCCAGAACCGTGAGCAAGATCGCCATACCCGGAAATATCGCCATATGGGGGGAAAGCGAAATCATCGTCTGACTATCAGCCAGCATCCGCCCCCAACTGGGGATCGGCGGCTGCGCGCCAAGGCCGACATAGGACAACCCGGCCTCGGCCAGGATACCAAGGCTGAACTGAATTGTTCCCTGCACGATCAGCAGGTTGGTGACGTTCGGCAGGATATGCTCGACGCTGATGCGCGCCGCGCCCTTTCCCGCCACTCGCGCGGCAAGCACATAGTCGCGGGTCCACAGGCTCAATGCCCCCGATCGTGTTAGCCGGGCGAAGACGGGGATGTTGAATATACCAATGGCGATGATCGCATTGACAGCACTTGCCCCAAAGATGGCTGTAATCATGATCGCGATCAACAGCGAGGGGAACGCAAACACCAGATCGTTTCCCCGCATGATCACCTCGTCCAGAAGGCTCCCCTTTCGCGCCGCCGCAGCCAAGCCGAGCGGCACGCCCACACCCATGCCGATGCCAACGGCCACCAACGCCACTGCGATCGAGGTACGCGCACCCACCATGATCATGCTCAGAATGTCGCGGCCAAAATGATCCGTGCCCAAGGGGTGTGCCGGGCTGGGTGTCTTGATCTTGTTTGCGATGTCGAGCGCCGTGATGTCATACGGCGTCCAAAACAGGCTCAGAACCGCCGCCCCGGCGAACAACAGCGTCAGCGCCGCCCCCGGAAGCAGGCTGCGCCCCTGCGCCATAACTGCAAGGCCCGCGCGCACCGTCATCGCGCCCTCCGCAAGCGTGGATCGACAATCGCATAGGTGATATCCACAACGAAGTTCACAACGATCACCGCGCAAACAAGCAGCATCACCACCGATTCCACGACAATCAGGTCACGCGCACTGATCGACTGGAACACCAGCCGGCCAAGCCCTGGCAAGAAAAAGACGTTCTCGATGATGATCGCGCCCGCGATCAGGAAAGAGAACTGCAAACCGATGATCGTCAGCACCGGGATCAGCGCGTTGCGCAATGCATGCCGCCACAATGCCTGCGCGCGGCTAAGACCCTTGGCGCGCGCGGTGCGGATGAAATCCTCGCCCAACGTATCCAGAAGCGCCGAACGCATCACCCGCGTAAGGATTGATGCCTGCGGCAACGCCAGCGCGATGGCCGGCAGGGTTAGGCTATGTATCGCGGGCCAGAAGCCCGCATCCCACCCGACGAATCCTCCTGCCGAGAACCAGCGCAAGTTGATCGCAAAGACCAGAACCATCAACATCGCGAACCAGAAATTGGGGATCGCGACGCCAAGCTGCGTAACCCCCATCACCCCGAGATCGACGCCGGACCCGCGCCTGGATGCCGCCCATATCCCGGCCGGAATAGCGATCAGGGTGCTCAGGCTCAGCGCAAGCAGGGCCAACGGCAGGCTGATCCAGATCCTGTCGGCGATCATCTCGGACACCGGCGTGCGGTAGGTATAGGAGGTGCCAAAATCCCCCACCAACATGCCACTGACCCAATCCCCATACCGCGCAAGCGGCCCACGGTTCAGACCCAGTTCCTCGCGCAGGGCGGCGAGGGTGTCCTCTTGGGCGTTCACGCCCAGCATGCTGGCGGCCGGATCACCTGGCACCACCTCAAGTGCCAGGAAGATCACCACACTGGCAACGATCAGGCTGACCGCCAGCGACAACAGCTTCTTTATCACGTAGCGCAGCATTCAGCTTCACCGCCCGTCGTCGCACCCGGGGGGCCATGCCCCCGGAAAAGTTTCAGGAAATGCACTCGCCCCGGTGCTCACAACAACACCGGGGCGGGCAAACGCGGCTCACTCGGCCCAAGACACGCCGGTCAGGTCGATCGCCTGCGTCGGGGAATTCTTCCACAGGCCCTGCACCCCGGTCTTTGCCACCCCAAGTGCCGGCAACTGGAACAGGAACCCGTTGACATGGTCGCCCGCGATGATCCGCTGCGCCTGCTTGAGCATGTCACTACGCGCCTGCGGATCGGATTCGACCTGCAGATCGGCCATCAACTCCTGGAACTCGGGGTTGTCATACTGGAAATAGTAATCCGGGTTGGCGTAGATACCGATATCCAGCGGCTCGGTATGGCTGATCACGGTCAGGCCGAAATCCTTGCCGCGGAACACCTGCTCCAGCCACTGGGGCCATTCCAGGTTCGTGATCTCGGTCTCGATTCCCACCTCGCGCAATTGTGCCGCGATGATCTCGCCGCCGCGGCGCGCATAGGACGGTGGCGGCAGCTTGAGCGTTGTGGAAAACCCTTCACCATACCCGGCCTCGGCCAGCAGGCTGCGCGCCAGATCGGGATCGTAGGCGCTCTCGCCCGTCAGATCCACGTAATCCGGGTGGTGCGGCGCGAAATGCGTTCCAATCGGCGTTCCATAGCCGAACATCGCCCCATCGATGATCGCCTGACGATCAATCGCATGCGCCATTGCCTTGCGTACCTTGGCGTTGTCAAAGGGCGGCTGCGCGTTGTTGGTAGACAAGATTGTTTCGCCCTCGGTCGAACCGACCAGCACCTTGAACCGTGGATCGGCATCGAATT
>CAZOKA010000034.1:0-6507 GCA_964580265.1 uncultured Rhodobacterales bacterium
CAGAGAGAGGCTGACCAGGAGGGACGAAATACTGCTCGGTGATCCACGCTCGCATCGTGGCGCGTCGCGCCTTGCGATTGGGATACCATGCTGAATTGCGCCCGAAAAGCGGCAAAACTGGCGAAACTTGGAAATAATAAGACTGCGATTTGGAAACGGTGCGCCTCGCGGTCGAGCTATGACTGATCCCACTCCGGAGGCCGCTTGTCCAGGAACGCGGCGATCCCTTCCGCAGTATCACGGTATAGCATGTTTTCCACCATCACCTGCCCGGTATGGTCGTAGGCTTTTTCGATAGGCATTTCGATTTGCTCATAGAATGCCTGCTTGCCGATTTTCACCGCGGCGCCAAGCTTGCTGGCAATGTGTTGCGCCAAATCAGCGGTCGCTTCGTTCAGGCTTTCGGGCGGAACCACGCGGTTGACCAACCCAAGGGCCATGGCGCGGTCGGCTTCGATGAATTGGCCGGTCGTCAGCATCTCGAAAGCGTGCTTGGGCGCGATGTTTCGGCTGAGCGCAACCATTGGGGTTGAACAGAAAAGCCCGATATTCACTCCGTTGACTCCGAATCTCGTACCTTCGGCCGCAACGGCCATGTCGCAGGAAGCAACCAACTGACAGCCCGCCGCCGTGGCGATGCCGTGGGTCTGTGCGATCACGGGTTGGGGCAGGTGCCGTATAGACAGCATCATGGCCGTGCAACGGTCGAACAGATCCTTGAAATAGGCGCGCCCGCCATCTTCGGCCTGCCGCCCCGCGGTCATTTCCTTGAGATCGTGGCCGGCGCAAAACGCCTTGCCCGCCCCCGACAGCACAATCGCGCGAATCTCGGGTTGGGCGGCGAGGCGGTCAAACTCTTCCTGAAGCGCGGCCAGCATGGCGTCGGACAACGCATTGAGCTTTTCAGGTGCATTCATTTGCAGGTGGGCGACCGCGCCCGTGTCGTGACGTTCCAGCAATGCCATCTTGTCCTCCCTCGGCTTTCCGGCCAAGTCTAGGCCCAAGCGAGAGGGGAGAACAAGCATGCCATTGGAAATGACCATCGACGCGCTGCACGAGTTCATGGCCGAGCAGTTTCCGCAGGTGGCCGAGGATTTCACCATCGAACGCCTGGACCAGAACGGCGTGTGTGTGCGCCTGAATGTGGCCGAACGGCACTTGCGCCCCGGCGGAACCGTATCGGGGCCATCGATGTTCGCGCTGGCGGATGTCGCGGTATATTTGGCTGTGCTTGGCAGGATCGGGCCAAAGGCCCTGGCTGTCACCACGAATTGCAGCCTTGATTTCATGCGCAAACCGGCGGCGGGGGTGGACCTGCTGGCCGAATGTCGCCTTCTCAAGCTTGGCCGTGTGCTTGCTGTCGGTGACGTTTTGATTCACTCCGAGGGGATGGAACAGCCGGTCGCGCGCGCAACAATGACCTATTCGCTCCCGCCAGGGGGCTAGTTGGGTGAGGTTTTCATGGGGTATTTAGTTACCTATTTTCTAACGTGTTGTTTTATATCTATAAAACCGGCGCTACAACCCTTGACCGTGCGTTTCAGGTGTCTATAAACGCGCCATCAAACACGAGGGGGCGTCGCCTGCGCGTGCCGCCCCGCAGCAACCAAGGGAACCCACCCGCGATGAAAACCTATTCTGCGACACCGGCAGACATCGACAAGAAATGGATCCTGATCGACGCGGAAGGCGTCGTTCTGGGCCGTCTCGCGTCGATCGTTGCCATGCGTCTGCGCGGCAAGCACAAGCCGCAGTTCACGCCACACATGGATACCGGCGATAATGTCATCATCATCAACGCCGACAAGGTGCAGATGACCGGCAAGAAGCGAACGGACAAGAAATACTACTGGCACACCGGTCACCCGGGCGGCATCAAGCATCGCACCGCGGAGCAGATCCTTGAAGGCGCGCATCCCGAACGCGTGGTCACTCAGGCCATCAAGCGCATGCTGCCGGGCAACCGCCTGTCGCGCACGCTGATGACCAACCTGCGCGTCTATGCCGGCTCCGAGCACCCGCACGAGGCGCAGGCGCCCGAGGTGTTGGACGTGAAGACCATGAACTCCAAGAACACGAGGGTTGCGAAATAATGGCCGAACAAATCAACTCGCTCGAAGAGCTGGGCAACGCGGCCGTCGAAACGGCAGCTCCCGAAGCCGAAGCAGCCCCCCGAGAGCCCGTCCGCGACGAGCTGGGCCGGTCCTATGCAACCGGCAAGCGCAAGGACGCCGTGGCACGGGTCTGGGTCAAGCCCGGCTCGGGAAAGGTCACCGTGAATGGCCGCGACATCAACGTGTATTTCGCGCGCCCTGTGCTGCAGATGATCCTGCGCCAGCCGTTCAGCGTGGCCGGTGTTGCTGATCAGTTCGACGTTATGGCCACCGTCAAGGGCGGCGGCCTGTCAGGACAGGCCGGGGCGGTCAAGCATGGCATTTCGAAAGCCTTGCAACTTTATGATCCCAGCCTGCGTCCCGCGCTCAAGGCCGCCGGGTTCCTGACCCGCGACAGCCGCGTCGTGGAGCGCAAGAAATACGGTCGTGCGAAAGCGCGCCGCAGCTTCCAGTTCTCCAAGCGTTAATCACGCCTGTCGAACAACATGCAAACTTTCGGAGAAGCGCAGTTTTCAACTGCGCTTTTTCTTTTTTGAACGTTATCAGAGATCAGTCGCAAGCCTACCGTAAGGTTTGCTGTTTCAAGGTGCCACCTGATGCCGGGTCACGCGGCATTGGCAAACGCAACAATGGACGCAATACCATGAGATATGCTGCGAAAGCGCTTGAGAAGTTTGGCATCTACATGGGGAGCCTTCACCACCAACATCAAAAAGAGGGGGCGATCCGTGAAATCGACACCCTTTTTGACATTGTTCTTTTGCAGCATAGTCGCTCGCATAGCTCCGCACAGTTGAAGCAGGATATCTTCGCGTTGATTGTGAATGGCTTCAAGCGGGGTGGGTACTTTGTCGAATTCGGCGCGACGGACGGCATCGATCTCAGCAACACGTTTCTGTTGGAAAAAGAATTTGGCTGGCAGGGAATTCTCGCGGAACCGGGTATGATGTGGCACGCGGACCTTGCTGCAAACAGAGAATGCAACATCGACTTCAATTGCGTCTGGAGCAAGAGTGGCGAAGAGCTGGATTTCGATATGGTGGACCTCGGTGCGCTTTCCACTTTATCCCAGTTTTCAGACTGTGACGGGCATGGCAATGCACGGAAGGATAAGGAAACTTGCAAGGTCACGACGATTTCTTTGCTGGACCTGCTTGAAAAGTACGACGCTCCGGCAGTCATCGACTACATGTCGGTTGATACAGAAGGGAGTGAACTGGAAATTCTGTCGGCCTTTGACTTCGACCGCTACAAATTCAACTGCATCACCATCGAGCACAACTACACGCCTGCCCGAGAGCCTCTGCACGAACTGATGCAGAAAAATGGCTACACACGTGTGTTCGACTATTTGTCGAAATGGGATGATTGGTACATTCCCTTGGACAGAGTGGGTTAACCGTGGAAATGCTTGGCGGCATCGTGCCAGGCGTCAATGAAGAGCCGTGATGAAAGGCAATATCAGTTATCAGGGTCAATGAGGCCTAAACCGCGCAGGTAGATCCCTATGCCTGATTCCAGTAAATCCTCTGGCGCGAAGGGGGCGGCCGATCCCGGTGAGTTGCGCGCGAACAGCTCGACAACCCCATGGCTCATGGCCCAGATATGCGCCGAGAACATGGCCGCAGGCGGGCGGCGGCCTTCGGGAATATGTCGACTCAGGTCGCGGGCCGCACGCTCCAGCACATCGCGCGCACGGCTTGCGGCCGCGGCCAGTTCCGGCGTCCGGTTCACCGAAATCCCGCTTTCGAACATGGCGATGTAGTGGCCGGGATATTTCCGCGCAAACGCCAGGTACGCGCGCCCCGTCGCCTCGAACGCGGCCAGCGCCGAGGGTTGGCCGCTCTCATAGGCATAGTCGATGACGTCAGCGAAAATGGCATAACCTTGGCGCGCGGCTTCGGCGATCAAATCCTCGCGCCCGTCGAAATGGCGATAAACGGCTGCCGGGGTAACTCCCGCCTGCTTGGCCGCTTCCGATAGGGTAAACCCCGCCGGACCGCGCGCCTCGATCAAGGCAAGCGCAGCCTCGACGAGCGCCTGGCGCAGGTTGCCGTGATGATAGCCGCGTTTACTCATGCCGGTCTCGTGTGTTTGCATGCGAAGAGCAGCTATAGTGGTTGGATTTGAGAGCCAAAGCTTTTCCCATGAGGGGAACAGTATGGCGGCGCATTGGTTTCAACGCAATTCCGCTCGCTCTGCGGCGCGATGTATCGCCTCAATCACCGTATCCTGCGCCACGTGATGCGGCATATGGCCGATGCCGGGCAGGGCGCACAGGTGCGCACCGGGAATTTGCCGCTCAAGGGGCTTTGCGTGAATGTCGAAGGGCACGATGGTATCGGCCTGCCCGTGCACGATTTCAACCGGCATCGGCAGGGTGCCATAGTGCGGCGCCATACCGACGATGTGCCTCCGCAAGATGCTGACCTGCCGGGCATTGGCACGCATTGCCGCCGGGCGCATCGTGAGCGGCGCACCAACATGGGTGGAATAGCCGGACGGCGGCGATTGGGGGGCGAATATTTCGTTGATACTTGCCTCAACATATCCATTTGGTACCAACGCGGAAAGCAAAGGCACCACCAAGGCCCCGCCAAGCGCGGAGCCGGTGATCGTGTAGAGTGGCCCCAACCCGCCTGGCCACGGGTTTGACACCGCTGACAGCAGAACCAGTGCAGCGGTGTCCGACGGCCGCGATAGCCCCCAGGCCAGCGCAACGGCGCCGCCATATGAATGCCCTAGAACGATTGGCCGTCGCAGCCCCAACTGATCGGACGCCGCTTGCAAAAGCGCGGCCTGTTCTGCCGGACTTTCCGCGCCGGTGGTGAATAGGCGATCATGGGTTGCCTCGGTACGTCCGCTCCAGCCAAGTCCGGGCCGGTCGAATGCCGTCACGCGGTAGCGGTCACGCAAGAGCGCAGTCAGGCCAAAGGTGAAATCGCGGATATTGCCGCTGGCGCCATGGATCAGGACCAGGTCAGGCCCCGACCCTTCGGTGTGGGCATGAACGCGAACCCCGGCCACGTCGATTATACGGCCGGTAGGGGGAAACTCGGTCTCGGCTCGCACCTTGCGCGTCGCCGCACGCCTGCGTAGCCATAGCCCGGCCCCGGCCAGCGCAGCGGATGTCGTCAGCGTCCCTATCACATCATGCCCCGATGGCGTTCATGTCGAAAGGCGTGGTTTGGTAGATCTGGTTGATCCAGTTGCCATAGAGCAGGTGCGCATGACTGCGCCAACGGTTCTTTGGCGCACGCGACGGATCGTTATCCGGGTAGTAATCACGCGGCAACTTTGTCGCAATACCCTCTGCCACGTCGCGGTCATACTCCTGTTTTAGCGTGTCACTGTCATACTCGAGGTGATTGAAGATATAGAGCGCACGGTGGCGCGGATCTTCGATCAGGCAAGGCCCGACCTCGTCGCTGCCCAAGAGGGTGGTAAGCGCCGGCACCGCGTCGATTTCGGCCTGGCGCACCTCGGTCCAGCGACTGACCGGCACGATGCAATCATCAGAGAACCCCCGCAAGTAAGGCGAGGAAGGCACAAGATTGCGATGCCGGAAACACCCGAAAGCCTTTTCGGTGAGGATGTGCTTGTTCACGCCATGAAAGTAATTGATCATAGCCATCCCGCCCCAACACACCCCGAAGGTGGAATGCACGTGGCTTTGCGTCCACTCAAAGACCTCGCGCAGTTCGTTCCAATAGGTGACCGCTTCAAAGGGCAGGTGTTCGATGGGGGCGCCGGTGATGACCAGCCCGTCGAATTTGACACCCGAGGCCCGGATATCGGTGAAAGGGCGATAAAAGCTTTCCATATGCGCGGCCGCGGTGTTGCGGGTCTGATGCTCGCTCATGCGAATGAGGCTCAGATCAATCTGGAGCGGTGTCGCGCCGATCAGGCGGGCGAATTGATTCTCGGTCTGGATCTTCTTGGGCATCAGGTTGAGCAGCCCGATATGCAAAGGGCGAATGTCCTGACGAGCGGCCTGATCCTCGGACATGACCATGACGCCCTCGCGCGTGAGTACGTCATAGGCAGGTAAATCCGATGGGATCTTGATAGGCATGGTCAGGGTGTTCCTCGTGACGAAGATTACAGGAATAGTGATGACTTAACGTCGGTCAAGAACGCGTGCCACCAGTTGTTCGAAATCGGAAGGGGTGGAAATCTTTGCTACATCATCCGCAGAAACGGTGACACCCCATTCCGCCATCTCGGCATATAGCGGCTGGCGGTGCTCCAATGCCCGTCTGTAGGTCCAACGAATGAATGCATCGGGATCAACCTGCGATTCTTGCAAATCGTGTTCACTTAGGAACTGATGCCACATTCGATCCAGGAATTGCGGCTGATAAGACATCGGTTTGGGCGCCTTGTCAAAGCG
>CAZOKA010000034.1:6607-13116 GCA_964580265.1 uncultured Rhodobacterales bacterium
AAGGTGATGTTGGAGCCGATGTAGATGGAATCCGACAACAGCAGGTCACGCAGGAATGGCACGGTCATTGCGTGCGCCTTGGCATTGTCCGCAATATATTCGCCCATGTAGCGGGTGCCGATGCGGTAATCTATGGAATAGTGAAACCAGTCGCCACCACCACGAAGCAGGTTCGACAGGTAGGTCTTGCCCAGCCCCGACATCCCGAACAACAGCACCCGCTTGTGCGAGGCTTCCAGCCACGCTTGTCCATCCTTGTAGATCATCGCCCGAATTCTCCCTGCAAGGCCCCTGCGCTTGTCCTAGCCGGGCAGGGCGGGGTGGTCAAACCCGCTCGCGCGCCGACACTATCCGGCGCCTTGTCGCAGGTGGCTCCGATAGGCGCGCGATTCCCACCAGATGTTCAGGTAGTTGCCTGCGAATATGAGCGCGGCACCGGAAAAGACCAGCAGGTCCAGCGCCTCACCGTATAGAGCCATGCCGACGACGGCAATCACGGGAAGGCGGGCAAAATCCAGGGGCACGACCACGGTTGCCGGCGCAATGGACAGCGCCGATGTCAGGCAGTAATGTGCCGCCAGGCCGGCGGTTCCCACCACGGCAAGCCACGGCAGGATCGCCACCGATGGCTGCGCCACGTCGCCATCAATTCCCGCACAGAGCAGCCCCATGACGGTTTGCAAAAGCGTCATGTAGAAAAGCACGCAGGTCGTGGTTTCGGTGCGCGTAAGGCGTTTCGTGAGCATGATGTTCATGGCGAAGCCGATCGCCGCCGCTGCCGCCGCCAGAACGCCGATGCTCATGGTGTCCGGGCTGGGCCGCGCCACGATCAGGATGCCGGCAAAGCCAAGCAACGCGGCAACCGCCCGCATCGGTGTCAGGCGCTCGCCCAGCACCAGTGGCGCCAGCACCACTACCCACAAGGGCGAGGTGAACTCCAGAGCGAAAACCTGCGCCAGCGGGATCATCGTGATCGCGAAGAACCACAGGTTCTGTCCGGTGAAATGGAACACGTTCCGCAACAGGTGCAATCCCGGCCGCCGGCGCGTGATCCCGCGCCAACCTCCGGTGGCCGCGGCAACGACCAATACAATCACCAGCCCGACGAAACTGCGGTACATCATGATCTCGAACGTGTCGAATTGCACCGAAAGTGCCCGCCCGGCCACCGCCATCGAGGAAAACGCGGCCACGGCCCCGCTCATCCACAGCGCAGCGCGCAATACCGGGGGCGGGGCGGGGACTGTCATTTGCGCGGAGCTGACGGCATGTTGCTTGCCGATTCCTGCCAATCCAATGCGGCTTTCACCTGGCCGACTATGAGCGGCGCCAGCAACCCGGCACCGCTGTTCGAGGGGTGATCGTCATCGAAATAAAGCGCCCTTCCGTCCCGCTCGTTCTCGCAACGGCCGGGCAGGCGGGCGTTGCAGAACACATCGGCAGGGCGCACGTGGTAAAGACCGGGCAGGTCGAGCGACGCGAACAGCCGCAGGACATCATCATTGCGCTCCAGGTAGCGGTCGTATGAGGTGCTCAAGGGCGGCAGATCCTGACCGCCGCCGAACAAGGCCCGCTTGGCCCGTGTCCTGGGGACATGCCAGCCTGCCTCGGGGATGGGGTAAACCAGGATAACGTTGAATTCCTTCGTCAAGGCGGTGATTTGCGTTTTCATTCCGGCCAGCACGCGTTCTTTCCGGGTGGTTTCGGATGATGCGTTCTTTCCCGTGGCAATTACATCGGTATTGGGCGGCGGGCCATCTTCTTCAATGCCGCCTTCATGATTGTCGAATCTCTGACCAATCGCATGAAGCGTGAATCGTGATGTCAGAACAACAAATGATGCACCCAGATCATGCGCCACTTTCTGCATTGTGCGATTGTAGCTGTCGCAGGCCAGGCTGCCGTCGCGCTTGAAGCCCGCCAGAGCAATGCAGCCGGGGCTTTCCACCGCGTATGACGAAATTCCCGCATCAATAAGCTGCTTCTGGGCCATGTAGGAGATTGCCCCCGAGTGGCTGTCACCGATAAAGATCACATCCGCCTGATCGCCATTAAGGAAATCCTTGCAGCCCGGCAAAGGGTGCTCAGAAGCATCAACCCGACCATCAAACTGGCAGGTCTTGGTATACGGGTTGCGATCCTTGTCGAAACTGTCGAAGTCGGCGACCTTTTGGGAAACACGCCACGGCGCGCCATCCGTCGCATGCCCCATCAGGCCAAAACCGAACAAGGCGGCCGCCATCGCCGCGCTCGCGCCGAATACCTGCCATCGGCGGGGCAAGAGCGGTGTTTTCCCATGTCGAAAGGGTTGCTCCACGAATCGCCAGCTCAGCCAAGCCAAAGGAAAGGTCGCAACTGCCAGCGCAATCATCACCCACACCGACGGCTCGTAAATGCTACGGACACGGGCAAACGCAAAAAGCGGCTGGTGCCACAGGTAGGCGCTATAACTGATCAGGCCGATAGCGGTGAAGCCGCGCAACGACAGCAGCCGCGCAACGATCGTCCCCCGCGCGGCAAACAGGATCACAAGCGCCGTGCCGCCGACCGGGGCCAGGGCATAAACCGAAGGGAACGGCGTGCCTGCGTCATAAAACAGCACCGCCCCGACGATCATCGCCAACCCGAGCGCACCAAGAAACTGGTTGCTTTGTTGCGGCCTCTGGAACACGGCCACGGCGCACAGCGACCCGGCAAACAATTCCCAAAGCCGCGACAGCGTGAAGAAAAAGTTCTCATCAGGGTAGGCGCGTGCCGCCCACTCGGCAAAGGCGAGCGACGCAAGCGCCAAAGCGCCGATACAGACAAAGTACCACCGGCGCGAGAACCGCCCAAGCACCAGCAGGACAAGCGGGAACAGCAGGTAGTATTGTTCCTCTACCGCCAGGCTCCAGGTATGCAGAAGCGGCGCGTGCTCGGTTCCGGTGGCGAAATATCCAGCGCTATCAAGGAAATAGAGGTTCGAGACGAACAGAACGGTCGAGGCCAAACTGTAGCAGAATTGCAGGAACGCCGATGGTATCATCCAGGCCCAGGCAAATGGCAGGCACACCAGAAGCACCGCGAACAACGCCGGCAGGATGCGCCGCGCGCGCCGTTCGTAAAACCGCAGGATCGAATACCTGCCCTCGGTCTTTTCCGTGAGCAGTATCGTGGTGATGAGATAGCCACTGATGACAAAGAAGACATCGACGCCGACAAATCCGCCGCTCATGACCTCGAAGCCGGCATGAAACAGGATAACGGGCACAACGGCCACGGCGCGCAGGCCGTCAATCTCGGGGCGGTAGTTCATCGGGCGCTGATCCTGCTGGGTTTTCGTGCCCTTGCTCCTAGCAAGTCTGCCGGGCCAAGCCAAGCCGTGCGCACTATCACCGGGCGATCACCAGGTCTGCACACAGCCCGCCAAGCCGTTCGCTTTCACGCAGGCGCAGCGTCCCGCCATGCGCGCGCGCGATATCCGATGCTATGGCCAGGCCCAGCCCGACGCTGCCGCCACGGTTCTGGTTGCGCGCGGTATCGAGCCGGGTAAAGGGCTTGAGCGCCTCTTCGCGCGCGTCCGGTGGAATGCCTGGGCCGTCATCCTCGACCCGGATACGCAGGCTTCTGGGACTGATCCTGACAGAGACAACAGCCTTGCCGCCATAGGTCACGGCATTGCCGATCAGGTTCTCGATGGCCCGGCGCATCGCCACCGGGCGCAGGGGCAGGGTGGTGCCGCACGGGGGCATGTCACCCATCGTCACGGGCTTTCCCGCTCGCTGCGCGTCTTCGACAATGCCACGGATCAACGTAACGGGATCTGTGTCCTCCGGCGGGGTATCCGTTGCGGCCCCCCGCGCAAAGGACAGGAATTCATCAAGCATCCGCTGCATGTCGGCGACGTCGCGTTCAAGAGGCTCCCGGTCCTTTTCGTCGAGCATTGACAGTCCCAGCTTGAGTCGCGTCAACGGGGTGCGCAGATCATGACTGACCCCCGACAGCATCAGCGTGCGTTGTTCGATCTGCCTCTCAATGCGTGCACGCATGTCCAGAAACGCATGTCCGGCGGCGCGCACCTCAATCGCTCCGGTCGGTTTGTAGGGCAGGTGCCTCCCCTTGCCAAAAGCCGCGGCGGCATCGGCCAGTCGCGTGATCGGGCGCAATTGATTGCGCAGGTAGAGATAGGCAATCAGCGTCATCAACGCGCCGAAGAAAACCATGTTGACGAAGAGCTGATGAGAATTGCGTGCGCTCAGCCGCCGTCGATTGACGCCCAGTTCCAACAACCCCGCGCGCGTGTCCAGATACAGCCGCGCCGGACCGTCCCCGGTCAGATGCACGGCTTGCAGCGCGGGGAGCTTTTCGTTCAACCGCCGCAGTACGATTGCACCGGACAAATCGTACCAATATCGATCTGTCTGCGGCGCTGGCCCACCTTCGGGCAGGTAGCGTAGCTCCAGCTCCAGTGCGCGGGCCGTGTCCGCCATTGCGGCAAGGGCCGCCTCGGGGTCGGCGTCCTCCGGGATTTGAGCCGCGATCAACTGCACCTCGCGGCTGAGCGCGTGGGTCATCTGCTCGGTCACATCCTCGAAATAGCGCCGTATCGCAACCACCGAGACAACCAGTTGCAGCGTCACCACCGGCAGAATAAGAATCAACAGCGCCCGGCCATAAAGGCTGCGGGGCATGGTGCGTTTGAGCCAACGAAACGTCATGGCGGAACCCTAGAACGCATCGCGCCAAAGAGGAAGAGACATGCAGCCCGACGATGACTTCAATCCACCTGTCGGCGTTCCCGAGACACTGTCGCAGGGGGTGCGTCGCATTCTGGCACCCAATCCCTCGCCAATGACATGGCGGGGCACCAACACCTATCTAATTGGCGACGGTAAAGACGTCGCGGTGATTGATCCCGGTCCAAAGGACGCCGAGCACAAGGCGGCCATCATGAAGGCGCTGAATCCCGGTCAGCGGATCAGCCACATACTCGTGACCCATGCCCATTTGGACCACTCGCCCCTTGCGTCCTCCTTGTCTTGCGAAACTGGCGCTCCGGTTCTGGCCTACGGCGATGCGCGCGCAGGGCGAAGCGAGGTGATGAAGCGCCTGGCCGAGGCAGGGCTGTCATGTGGCGGAGAAGGAGTGGATGCCGCCTTTGACCCGGACCGGGAGTTGACGGATGGCACTGTCGTGGAGGGCGAAGGCTGGCGACTCGAAGCGCTCTGGACTCCCGGTCATTTCGGCAATCACATGTGCTTTGCTTGGGGCGACGCGGTGTTCACCGGCGACTTGGTGATGGGCTGGGCAAGTTCCCTGGTCTCGCCGCCCGATGGCGACCTTACCGATTTCATGGCCTCGTGCCGCATGCTGCACGCGCGCAATGCACGGGTGCTTTACCCTGGCCACGGTGCCCCGGTATTGCGCCCTGGGGAAAGGCTCGACTGGCTTATCGCGCATCGCAAGGCGCGCGGCGACGCGATCCTCGCGGCACTTCACGCCGGGCCAGCGGATGCATCAACTTTGGCGCAGCGCATATATACCGACACGCCAGCCGCGCTCATGCCTGCGGCGGCGCGCAACGTGTTCGCCCATCTCATTGACATGACTGGAAAATCACAAGTGCGTCCGATTGGGGAATGTAGCGTGCAAGCTCAATTCGAAAGGCTGCACTGAAGTCTGGGGATTTTCCCGGATTTTGTCCCGAAACCCTCTGGACGCCACCCTGAGGGATTGCTATATCGCCTCTCGTGTTCCGGCGTAGCTCAGCGGTAGAGCAGTTGACTGTTAATCAATTGGTCGTAGGTTCGATCCCTACCGCCGGAGCCAAAGATTTCAAGGACTTAGCGCTCGCCCGCTAGGTCCTTTTTCTTTTTTAGCGCGGCATAGACACAGTGTTCTCGTCCGGGCACCGTCCCTCATCGGGTCACGGGAACCTCCATGATGTGCTCGTAGAGAAGCTCCAGTGCCTGCGGCCTGGGCGCGCACTCCCACGCAACCAGCGCGGTCCAGCCCGCTGCCGCCAGCGCGGTCGCGTCCCTCTCGACGTGCGCTTCCAGCTTCTCGCGCCAGAAGTCGGCCCGCGTCTGCGGTAGCTTGACCCGTCTGCAACCGGGGTGCTGGTGCCAGAAGCACCCGTGCATGAAGGCGGCGACGCGGCGGGAGGGGAACACAAGGTCGGGACGTCCAGGTAGGTCCATTCCCCCGCCGTGCTGATCTCTTGACAGAGAACCACTTGGAGGAGAGGCACTTGATTACCACCGTCGCAAAGTCGTTCGCCGCCGCGAAGAGGAAATATGACCGCGCAGACGACGCGCTCGGCAACGCCCTCGCACTCGGGGGAACGTGCCTGACGCCCCTCCACGCGAACGCCACCCTCCGGCGATTCAAGGCGCCTATTTCGGAGTTATCCTCGGGTCGTCACGTGCACTCCAGGGGAGGCCTCCATCGAGGCGTCATTCCCGACAACAGCCCCATAAACGTTGAATAGGCCCGTGCAACTGGCACAGCGCATGACCGCGCCACGATAC
>CAZOKA010000035.1:0-13041 GCA_964580265.1 uncultured Rhodobacterales bacterium
CGATGCGCGGCGGGCTTCGCCCTTGACTCCGCGCCGGGCGCTATGTCGAACGGCAGCTCCAGGCCATCACCGGCCCCGGAACCGGAAAGGGCGCGGGACTCTTTCGTCAGGTGATGGACCTTAGCCGGCCTCTTCCAGTTCACCACTGTCGATTTGTTCCTGTTCGATGGATTCGAACAGGGCCTTGAAATTCCCCTCGCCAAAGCCGTCATCGCCTTTGCGCTGGATGAACTCGAAAAAGATCGGGCCGATCACGGTTTTCGAGAATATCTGTAGCAGGATCTTCGTCTCGCCCCCGTCCACGACGCCTTCGCCGTCGATCAGGATGCCGTGCTTCTTCATCCGCTCGATCGGCTCTTCGTGGCCTTGGACGCGGGTCTTGCTCAGTTCGTAATAGGCATCGGGCGGGGCCGGCATGAACTTCACGCCGCGCTGTGAAATGGCATCGGTGGCGTCATAGATGTTCTCGGTTCCAACCGCGATGTGCTGAATACCCTCGCCGTTGTATTTCTTGAGGTAGGATACGATCTGCCCCGTCTCGCCCCGATCCTCGTTGATCGGGATACGGATGCGCCCGCAAGGCGAGGTCAGCGCCCGGCTGAACAGGCCGGTATACTTGCCCTCGATATCGAAAAAGCGGATCTCGCGGAAGTTGAACAGCTTTTCATAGAACCGAAACCACTTGTCCATGTTGCCCGTGTAGACATTATGGGTCAGGTGATCGAGGTAGTAGAAGCCAACACCCTCGGGCTTGGATGTCTGCAACCAGTCGAACTCCTCGTTGTAGGGCGAGGTGTCGTAGTATTGATCTATGAAGTAGATCAGGGAGCCGCCGATACCCTTGATTGCGGGGACATTCATCGTGCGGTCGTCGGCCATATAGGGTTCGGCCCCCATTGCTACGGCATGATCGAACGCCTTTCGCGCATCCGCGACACGCCAGCCCATCGACGGGGCGCAGGGGCCGTGTTCCTCGACGAAGCGGGTCGCCATCGCGCCTGGGTCGGCATTGAGGATGTAGGTGATATCGCCCTGTTGCCACAGCTCTATGTTCCTGGATTTGTGCCGCCCGGTCAGGGCATACCCCATCCGCGAGAACAGGCCGCGCAATTCCTCGGGGTCGGGATGGGCAAACTCCACAAACTCGAACCCATCGGTGCCCGCCGGGTTTTCTGGGGTGATCTCGGATCGCGGGGCGTCGTGCGGGAATGGTCCCATGGCGTGGCTCCTTGTCTGGTGTGACTACTGACGTTCTGGGACAATTTTACATGATAAGGAGCGAGGATTTTGCGCATTTTGCGCGCAATTACCTTTGTAATATGCGTCAATTTTTCGTATAAATCCGAATACGCGCGGGAATTTCGCACATGATAGACGATACTGACAAACGCATTCTCGCCGCACTGCAAGCGGATGCACATCTTACGGCGCAGCAACTTGGCGACATGCTCAATCTGTCGCCCAGCCAAGCCGGGCGCCGGCGGCAGCGATTGGAAAGCGCAGGATACATTCGCGGCTACGCGGCGCGGCTCAGCCCCGACATGCTGGGGTTGGATGTGCAGGCCTTCGTGCAGGTCCAACTGGGCAGTCATGGACCCGAGCAGGCGCAGGGCTTTGCCCGTCTGGTCGCAACCCGCCCCGAGATCATAAGCGCATGGACGCTGACAGGGGATGCGGATTACATGCTACGGGTCTATTGCGCCGACCTGGGCGCGTTGAACCGCTTGATTCACGAGGTACTCTCGCCTCATCCCGCGGTCGCCCGCGTTCAAAGCCAGGTCGTCATGGACCAGTTCAAACAGGACGCCCCCCTGCCAACCTAACCCCTCGAAGGACAGCACATGCAGGAAATCCTGATACAAGCGTCGATCTACCTGGCCGCGACGGTCATCGCCGTGCCATTGGCGGCGCGACTCGGGTTTGGCTCGGTGCTTGGTTACTTGTCCGCAGGTATCGTGATCGGGCCGATTATGGGCCTTGTGGGCAGTGCGGAAACCCAGGACTTGCAGCACTTTGCCGAATTCGGCGTCGTCATGATGCTGTTCCTCATCGGTCTTGAGCTGGAGCCGCGCGCCCTGTGGGCGATGCGGCACAAGCTGCTGGGGCTGGGCGGTGCGCAAATCCTGCTTACCATGGCCGCCGTCATGGGGGGCGCGGTCCTGATGGGGCTGGACATGCGCAGCGCGATTGCGGTGGGGCTGATCCTGGCGCTGTCATCGACCGCCATCGTTTTGCAGACGCTCAAGGAAAAGAGCCTGATGCAAACCAGCGGCGGGCGCTCGGCGTTTTCGGTTCTGCTCACGCAGGACATTGCCGTGATCCCGATGCTGGCGCTGCTGCCGCTGCTGGCGCTGGCGCCGGCCCCCGACACAGAGACACCGCATGGCGGCGATCCGGTTTCACTGGTCGAAGGGCTGCCCGGCTGGGGTGTGACGCTGGTCACGCTCGGCGTGGTCGCTCTGATCGTGTTGGCCGGGATATACCTCACACGGCCGCTTTTCCGATTCATCCACCAGGCGCGTCTGCGCGAGATGTATACGGCGCTGTCGCTGCTGATCGTTCTGGGCATCGCCGCCGCGATGATGATGGTCGGCCTGTCGCCCGCGCTCGGCACTTTCCTGGCGGGCGTGGTTCTGGCCAACAGCGAGTTCCGCCATGAGTTGGAAAGCGATATCGAGCCGTTCAAGGGGCTGCTTCTGGGCCTGTTTTTCATCACGGTCGGGGCGGGGATCAATTTCAGCCTTCTATGGGAGTTCCCCCTGCTTCTGATCGGGCTGACGCTGGCGCTGATTCTGACCAAGATGGTGATCCTGTTCATCTTGGCCCGCGTTTTCCGCCTGCGAGGGCGAAACCAGTGGCTTTTCACCTTATCGCTGGCCCAGGCGGGCGAATTCGGCTTTGTGCTGCTGTCCTTCTCGGTCCAGCAGAACGTTCTGCCACCCGCACTGGCCGAGCAATTGCTGCTGGTGATCGCGCTGTCGATGCTGATCACCCCGGTGCTGTTTCTGCTGCACGAGTACCTTGCCCGGCGCTTTGCCGATGCGGTGGAAAGCCCCGAGCCGGACGAGATCGACGAGCAAGGAACCGTCATCATCGCGGGGATCGGGCGGTTCGGTCAGATCGTCAACCGGCTCGTGCAATCCAGCGGGTTCACCACGGTGGTGCTGGATCACAACCTTTCGACCATCCAGTTGATGCGCAAATTCGGGATCAAGGGGTTCTTCGGCGATCCCACGCGCCCGGAATTGCTGCATGCCGCCGGATTGAACGAGGCGCGTATCCTCGTCGTCGCACTGGACGACCCGGCCTCGGCCACTCGGCTGGTAAGCTATGCCCGGCTTGAGCGGCCCGATTTGCACATCGTCGCGCGCGCGCATGACCGCACCCATGTTTACAAGCTGCACCAGGCCGGTGCCAACGACATCGTCCGCGAGATGTTTGACAGTTCGCTGCGCGCGGGGCGCTATGTTCTGGAGAACATGGGCCTGAGCGAGTTCGAAGCAGCCGAGGCCGAAAAACTCTTCTACCAGCACGACAGGCAATCCATCCGTGATCTGGCAGAATTGTGGAGCCCAGACATACCCGCCTCGGAAAACGAGGCGTATATCGCGCGCTCCCGCGAATTGCAGAAAGAGCTGGAAACCGCCCTACTGGCACAGCTCGAAGCGCGCGACGAGGTCGGATAATCAGGCTTCGCTGACGCCCGCCTCGGCAAAGGTGGCCATGCCCGAATGGCAAGCCACTGCCCCCTTGAGCACCCCGAGCGCCAGCGCCGCGCCGGAGCCTTCTCCAAGGCGCATGTCCAGAGACAATAGCGGTGCCTTGCCCAGCACCCCCAGCAGACGTGCGTGCCCCGGCTCGACACTGACATGCCCGGCAACGCAATGATCCAGCGCACCGCGCCGGGGTTGATCAAGGCAGGCCGCGGCGGCGGTGCAGATGAACCCGTCAAGCAGAACCGGGATGCGCAGCACCCGTGCATGTGCGATCGCGCCGGCCATCGCCGCCAGTTCGCGCCCGCCAAGGCAGCGCAGCACATCCAGTCCGCTTTGCCCCTCGCGGCCATGCAGGGCAACGCCCGCCTCGACCACGCGCGACTTGTTGGCAAGGCCGGCATCGTCAACGCCGGTGCCACGCCCCACCCAATCAGGCGCCGCGCCCCCGAACAAGGCCAACGCAATCGCGGCCGCAGAGGTGGTATTGCCGATCCCCATTTCGCCGCAGATCAGAACATCGGATTCGGGATCAACCGCCTGCCAGCCAACGCCGAGCGCCTCCAGAAACTCGGCCTCGTCCATGGCCGGGGCAACGGTGAAATCGGCAGTGGGCGTCTCAAGCGACAACGCGTGCACGTCCATCCGCGCGCCAAAGCAGTTGGCCAACTGGTTGATCGCGGCGCCGCCATGATCAAAATTCTGGACCATCTGCGCGGTCACCTCGGGCGGAAAGGCCGAAACCCCCTGCGCGGTAACGCCATGATTTCCCGCAAAGACCAAGACCTGCGGCGCCACGATTTGCGGCTTGGCCGTGGCGCGCCAACCTGCATACCAAACCGCCACTTCCTCAAGACGGCCAAGCGCGCCCGGCGGCTTCGTCAACTGACCATTTCGCTCTTGCGCCGCCGCGACAGCGCCTTGATCCTGCGCCGGGGCAGCATCGAGCAAGTCGGCAAACTCGGCGAGATTGGAAAATGGCGCGGTCATGGCATCCCTCGTTGATTGTATTTTCTCACGGGTGTTTAACCGTCTGAGCAGGGCGAACAAGGCAGGAAAAGGCGATACCATGCATGAAACCGACCCACGGCGCCCGGCCCCGGTGGACATCGGCGTGGCGCTGGCATTACTGACGCGGTTGCCGATTTCGCTTGATCCGTCGCGGTTCAACCGCTCGGCCACGGCGGTATGGGCCTACCCCCTGACGGGGCTGATCCTGGCCGCGCTTGCCGGGGCGGCCGGGGCGTTTGCGGCATGGGCCGGGTTGCCCGCGCCGATGGCTGCGGGGGTCAGCCTGCTCTGCCTGATAGTATTGACCGGGGCCATGCACGAAGACGGGCTCGCAGACAGCGCCGATGGCCTGTGGGGCGGGTGGGATCGCACAAGACGCCTGGACATCATGAAGGACAGCCACATCGGCAGCTATGGCGTTATCGCGCTGATCCTGTCGCTCGGGGCACGGTGGGGGGCGCTCACCTTGCTGTGGCACGACGGCACGGCAATCACCGCGATGATCGCGGCAGCGGCCTTGTCACGTGGCGCAATGCCCGCGTTGATGGCCGCCCTGCCCCATGCGCGCGGCGACGGCCTTTCGCACAGCGTCGGGCGGCCGGATGGCTCCATGGCCGCGCTGGCGGCGGTGGTGGCGGGCGTGATCGCCCTCTTCAGCCTCGGCTTTGGCGCGATGCTGGCGGCCGTCGTGCTAACGGCGATATTGGTTTTCGCCGTCGCATGGGTGGCCGCCCGCAAGATCGGCGGACAGACCGGCGACATCCTGGGCGCATGTCAGCAACTTTGCGAAATCGCCGTTCTGTGGTTGCTCTGCATCTGATCCTGCAATCCTCGGGGCGTAAAGTGAAAGTGCCGCGCCCCCAAAGCAGGAACGCGGCACTTTCGACTAACGGTAACGAGCGGCCTCAGGCCGCGCGGGTTATCAAAACCTCATCAACCTGCTTGGCTGCGGCAATCTCGTCATTGCCGCTCACCGCGGCAACTTCGCGTGTCAGGCGCTCCAGCGCGGCCTCGTAAAGCTGCCGCTCGGAATAGCTCTGTTCACGCTGGTCGTCAGTGCGGTGCAAATCGCGCACCACCTCGGCAATCGCGATCAGATCGCCCGAGTTGATCTTCTGCTCGTATTCCTGCGCCCGGCGCGACCACATCGCGCGTTTTACCTTGGCCTTGCCCTTGAGGGTGGACATCGCCTTGGAAATGACATCGGGGCTGGACAGGGAACGCATACCGATCTCGGTCGCCTTGTTGGTGGGAACGCGCAGAGTCATCTTGTCCTTTTCGAAGGAAACGACGAACAACTCCAAGGGGATACCGGCAATTTCCTGTTCTTCGATCGAAATGATCTGTCCGACACCATGCGCAGGGTAAACAACGAAATCATTGGGGCGGAATTCAGACTTTCTTGTTTTGCTCATGCAGACTTTCCTTGCAAGCAGCGCCCTTGTAACCCGACAAAAAGACCCGATCGAGATCATTGCCAATCTCGATGGTTCACATCACACGATTCGTTTATGCACGCGGAGGTTCCGCGGGGGCGGGGTTCAAAAGGCCATGTTACGACAGCGCTATGTATATCACAAAATTGCGACAACCGAAAGCGGAGGTCATGCGAAGTTAGAATTGTTATTGCCATACAAAAGGTTATGGCTTGCATCTCATGCTGCGCAATGGCTTGAACACAGCGGTTTTGACGAATCGGGTGTCAGCCGCCCTCGCCCGGTGCCTCGGAAAAATACTTGTCCAGCTTGCCATCCTCGCCGTCGCGCTCGTCTGCTTCGGGCAGTGGGTCTTTCTTGGAGATGATGACCGGCCAGCTTTCGGAATATTTCCTGTTGAATTCGACCCAGTTTTCCATGTCCGGCTCGGTATCGGGGCGGATCGCGTCGGCGGGGCATTCAGGCTCGCAAACGCCACAATCGATGCATTCGTCGGGGTGGATGACCAGCATGTTTTCACCCTCGTAGAAGCAATCCACGGGGCACACTTCGACGCAATCAGTGTACTTGCAGGCGATGCAATTATCGGTGACTACGTAAGTCATATTATTCTCTCATCTTTCCCGAACACCAGTGACCTAGACCAGCGCCACGGATCATTCAAGCGTCCGGGACCGATCAAGATCAAATATCCTGCGGTCCTTTTTGGTGGGCCGCCCCTTGCCCTCGTATCGCGGAGCGGACGGGATATCGTCCTTGATCTCGGTCAAATCCTCGTACAGCGTTTGCGCCTCGGATGCCGGGCCACGCCGGTTGCCCACGAACATCAGTCGGACAACCCGAATCTGCCGCCCTTGCGGAAACGTCATCACGTCACCGGGGCCAACCTGCTGCGCCGGTTTCAAAGCACGCGTGCCGTTGACACGCACCCGCCCGCCGCGCACAACGCCCGCCGCCAGGCTGCGGGTCTTGAAAAACCGAGCCTGCCATAGCCACTTGTCGAGGCGGATCTTTTCTCTGGCATCCGGGATGGGCGGCACCCCTCTTGCAACTTATTTCTTGTCCTTGAGACCCATCAGTGCGGCGGCAAACGGGTTGTCCGGGTCGATCCGGTCCTTGCTACGCGCAGGACGCGCCTCGGTGCTCTTGGGCGCAACGTCGCCCTTGCCCTTGCCTTTTGGGCCGCGCCCCTTGCCCGGTTTTCCTTGTGCACGGCCCTGCGGCTTGTCACCGCGCGGGCGGGCGGAACGCCCTGCGCCGGCAGGTTTGCGCGCCCAGGTGAAGGTATAGAACACCTCGATTTCCGGCTCGGCTGTCGCAGGCTCGGTCGGTGCCTCCGGCGGGGCCTGCTCATCCGGTGCCGCGGCTGTGTCCGGATCGGGGGCCTCTGCCTCGGGCGCCGGGTGCTCGGGGGCGTCTGTCGCGGGATCGACCGCTGTCGCCGCCTCGGTCTGAGCGTCGCTGGCGGGCGCATCCTTCACCGCCTGATCGACCGGCTTGACCTTCTCACGCTCGCCGCGCTCCGCAGCGTAGCCCAGCCCCTGCATCAGGTCCGCGAACTGCTCCAGCGTCATGCCGGTGATCGACAGCATGTCGGCGCTGGCCTCGAACCCGGCGCGGCTGTCTTCGCCGCGCAGCATATCGGCCAGGCGCTCAAGCATATCAATGCGTATCGCACGCGCACCCGCCGCGCGATAGCCCGACATGGTGTGATAGCCTTGCGGCGCATCGGCAGCGACCGGCACCGTGACCAACCCCGGCGGCGGTGCCTCGGGGAAGGTATCGAAACCGCCCGCCAGCGACCAGAGCACCAGCCGCAGACGCGTCGGCGCGGGCTTGAGCATCAGCGGCATGAAAATGGTGAACTGGCCGAAACGCACGCCATGCTTGCGCAGGCTGGCGCGCGCATCCTGATCCAGCGCCTTGACCTCCTGCGCGACATCGCCGCGTGGCAGCAGGCCCATGCCTTCGACCAGGCGAAAGGCGAAGCCACGTACAAGCCCGCTCAACTCCTCGTCGCGTTGCAGGTTCATCAGTGGCTCGAACAGGGTGGCAATCTTGCGGTCGATGAAGTGCTGCAGGCGGCGCTGCACCTTGGCGGTGACATCCTCGCCCGCCTCCTCATCGACAAAGGCCACGACCTGCGGCTTGAGCGGATCGGCCCCCGCCACCAGCTTGCCTACCGCCTGCTCGCCCCACATCAGGCCGCCCTGTTCGGTATAGTCGATTTCGGTATCGGGCGCGTTATAGAACCTGTCGGCGCGCAGGTTGAACTGTGGCGCCAGCGCGGCGGCGCTGGCCTGCCGCAAGGTCTTGGCCTCCTGGCCGGTGGCGTCCTTGTCCTGCCGGAATCGGAACCCTTCCAGACGGCCGACGAATTCGCCCTCGACCGTCACTTCACCCTTGTCGTTCACTTCGGCCACCATGGCCTCCTTCTGCTTGAGCCGGCGCAACAAAACCGAGGTACGCCGATCCACAAATCTTTGCGTCAGCCGCTCGTGCAGCGCGTCTGACAAGCGGTCTTCTACCGCGCGTGTGCGTCCGCGCCAATGACTTTCGTCATGCACCCAGCCCGATCGCTGCGCCACATACGTCCATGTGCGGATAAATGCCAGCCGTTTCGACAGCGCGTCAATGTCGCCATCGGTGCGGTCGATACGCTTGACCTGCCGGGCAAGCCAATCATCCGGCACACGCCCTCCCTCATGCAGAAAGCCGTAAATCGCCTCCAGAAGTCCGGCGTGTTCCGCATTGCTGATACCGCGGAAATCGGGGATGCGGCAGACATCCCACAACAGCCGCACCGAAGCGGGATCGCTGGCGCGCGCGCGCACCTCGGCGACAGCGGATAGCGACTTGAGCGCACCCAGATCATCGGCTTCGCGGGCGCGGGTCAGCAGATCGTCCTGCGGTGCCTGCTCAAGGGCCGAGACCAACGCCTCGATACTGCCGAACGACAGCGCCGGATTGCGCCACTGCAGCCGCCGGATCGGGGTAAAGCGATGCTCCATGATCGCCTGCGCGACGTGATCTTCCAGCGGCGGCGCCTCTCCCGTCACCCCGAAGGAGCCATGCGCCATCCCCCGCCCCGCGCGGCCGGCGATCTGTGCCAACTCATTGGGGGCAAGCGCCCGCATGCGTCGCCCGTCGAACTTGCTGAGCGATGAGAACGCAACGTGGTCGATATCGAGGTTCAAGCCCATGCCGATCGCATCGGTGGCGACGAGGAAATCCACATCGCCGTTTTGATACATTTCCACCTGCGCATTGCGCGTGCGCGGGCTGAGCGCCCCCATGACAACGGCTGCGCCGCCCTTTTGACGGCGGATCAATTCGGCAATTGCATACACATTTTCAACAGAAAACCCGACAATTGCGCTACGCGAAGGCATTCTGCTTATCTTTTTCGAACCTGCATAGGATAACTGCGACATCCGTTCGCGGTGCATGAAACTGGCGTCGGGTACAAGCGTGGCAATCGCGCTACGCATCGTATCCGCGCCCAGGAACAGCGTCTCGTGCTGGCCGCGCGCCCGCAGCAGACGGTCGGTGAACACGTGGCCGCGCTCCGGGTCGGCGCAGAGCTGTATTTCGTCCACCGCGACGAAATCCGCGCCCAGCCCCTCGGGCATCGCCTCGACCGTGCAGACCCAGTATTGCGTGCGCGGCGGCACGATGCGCTCTTCGCCCGTGACCAACGCCACCACGGATGGTCCCCGCGCGGCGACGATCTTGTCATAGACCTCGCGCGCCAGCAGGCGCAGGGGTAGACCGATAACGCCGCTGCGATACCCCAGCATGCGTTCGATCGCGTAATGTGTCTTGCCGGTATTGGTCGGTCCCAGAACCGCCGTGACCCGAGAGGACTCGGCCATGGATCGCACCCCGAATTCTGCGTGCCCGCGCACTGCGCATCGCACGTCTTGTCTATAGTGACCCGCTGCAATAGCCGCGCGCCCCGGCTAGAGAGTCTGATCGCCGGTGCGCGCCTCCAGCCGATCGAGCGCCTCGCGCGCCTTGTCGTAATGTGGGTGAAGGCGCAGGACAAGCGCATAGGCGCGCGCGGCCTGCTCTGGTCGGTCAAGTTGCTCAAGGATCGCGGCCAATCCGAAAGCCGCCTGGAAATGGTTCGGGTCCAGCGCCAGCGCATGTTCCAGATCGGACAGCGCAAGGCCCAGCCGATCTTGCGCAAAGAAGGCCTGTGCGCGCAGGTGCCATGCCTGCGCCACGTCGGGGGCATGATCGGTGGCGGCGGTGAAATGTTCGATTGCCGCCTCGATCTCGCCCCGCTCCAGCGCGTCGCGCCCCCGCCTGAGCAACAGGTCCATCGCTGACGAGCCTGTCTGCGACCATTCGTGCCGGATTTCCCGTTCGATCCCGACCGCCTGCTTCGGCCCGCTTTCGGCCAGATCGCGATAAAGACCCTGTAATCGCACGTTCTGTGGCCACGCGGGTAGGGAAAACAGCACTATCGTGATGCCTGCCGCGACGATACGATTGATCCAAGTGGTGTAGGTGCCCATAACGTGCCTCAGTGTAGCGCGCAGATTGGGAAATGTTACCCCCGGGCGCATGAAATATGAGGATAGCACGAATGAGCACTGTAATTGACAAGGCTGTTGAAGCCCTGAACGAAAAATTGACCGGCGCCGATTTCGACGGATCGGCGAAATTCGTGATCGAAGGCGAAGGCGCGGTCATCGTCGATGGCCAGGGCGCACGCGCGGGCGATGATGATGCCGACGTGACCCTGACCGCAGATGCCGACACGTTCCAATCCATGATGGATGGCGACACCAACCCCACCGCCGCCTTCATGAGCGGCAAGCTCACCGTTGACGGCGACATGGGGCTGGCGATGAAGCTGGGCTCAGTGCTTGGCTGACATGGAGAACACGCCGTTTTTCGCAGACGTGGCCGATGGTCCGCCGGATGCTGCCGCATGGTGGGTGACGACCGAAGATGATGTTCGGCTGCGCTTGTGTGCCTGGGCACGGCAGGACGCCACCAACGGCACTGTCCTGCTCTTTCCGGGGCGCACCGAATACGTCGAGAAATACGGGCGCACGGCGACCGATCTGGCCGCGCAAGGGTTTGCCACCCTGGCGATCGACTGGCGCGGCCAGGGCCTGTCGGATCGCCTGTTGGACGATCGCCGCATTGGTCATGTGGACAAGTTCACCGACTACCAGCACGACGCCGCCGCCATGGTCGCGGCAGCGGAAAAGGCAGGCATGCCGGGCCCTTATTTCCTTCTGGCGCACTCGATGGGTGGCTGTATCGGGCTGCGGGCGGTAATGGACGGCCTCGATGTGCGGGCCTGCGCCTTTACCGGGCCGATGTGGGGCATCGCGATGTCGCCGGTCACCCGCACACTGGGCGGGGCATTCGCGGCGGTCAGTTCCGCCCTTGGCCAGGGCCACAGGCTGGCCCCCAGCACCAAGCTGGAAACTTATGTCAGCGCCGAGCCGTTCGCGGACAACATGCTGACCACGGATTCCGACATGTATGCCTACATGCAGGCGCAATGCCTGCAATATCCCGAGCTGGCCCTCGGCGGGCCAAGCCTGCACTGGCTGCACGAGGCACTGGCCGAAACGCTGGCGCTGTCGCGGCGTCCATCGCCCACCTTGCCCTGCGCGACCTTCGTGGGCAGCAACGAACGCATCGTCGATCTGGATCGCATCACCGAGCGTATGCAGAACTGGCCCGGCGGCACGCTGGACTGGATCGACGGCGCCGAGCACGAAGTGCTCATGGAACGCCCCGAAATGCGCGTGCCGCTGATCGATGCGATCGCCGCGCTGTTCAAGAACACCCCATAGCGCCGCATCCCCCGCGGCACACCGCGATCAAGGGTCGCGGCGCACCTCCTGCCGTTGCCGGCCCAGTCCCTCGATCTCCAGCTCCATCACGTCGCCTTCGGCCAGGTAGCGGGGCGGTTTCATGCCCATCCCCACGCCCGGCGGCGTGCCCGTGGCGATGATGTCGCCGGGGTTGAGGCTCATCATCTCGGACAGGTGCGCGATGATCTGCGCCACGGTAAAGATCATCGCGGACGATGTGCCCGTCTGCACGCGCTGACCGTTCAGATCCAACGACAGTGCCAATGCCTGCGGATCGCCCACCTCGTCCGGCGTCACCAGCCACGGCCCCACCGGGCCAAATGTGTCGCAACTCTTGCCCTTGGTCCACTGGCCGACGCGCTCGGTCTGGAAGGCGCGCTCGGAGACATCATTGACCACGCAGTAGCCCGCGACATGGCTCAATGCTTCGGCCTCGGAAACGTATTTGGCACGCTTGCCGATCACCACGCCCAGTTCGACCTCCCAATCCGATTTTTCGGACCCGCGCGGCAGGTAGACGGGATCGTTCGGCCCGCTCAGGCTGGACGTGGCCTTCATGAACACGATCGGCATCGCCGGTGGCTCCATCCCCGCTTCGGCCGCGTGATCGGAATAGTTGAGCCCGATGCCGATAAACTTGCCCACCTGCCCCACCGGCACCCCAAGACGCGGTGCGCCCTCGACACGAGGCAGCGTCTCGGGGTCAACCTGCGGCAGGTCTGCCAGCACATCCCCCGACAGATCGCTCACCACGCCCGACAAATCTCTCAGCACCCCGCTGCCATCCAGAACACCGGGCCGTTCCTGTCCTTGCTCACCATATCGCACAAACCGCATGATCGCTCCTCCTGATCCATTTCGCGCCACACTACCCGCACGCGGGGCAAGCGCAAGGTGGTGGCAAAGGCCAGGGGTCGACATATGGCAAAATGTGTCGGGTGGTGATGACCTTGAGCGGACATCGGGAGAACGGTTGAGGTGCCGCGCATCGACGGGCCGCGGTGCGGCGATCCTACGCTGGTGTGGGGCACTTTA
>CAZOKA010000036.1:0-12889 GCA_964580265.1 uncultured Rhodobacterales bacterium
CCCAAGGCGAGACTCGAACTCGCACGGTATTGCTACCGGGGGATTTTGAATCCCCTGCGTCTACCATTCCGCCACTTGGGCCCGGTGCCTGATTAGCGCTCTGACGCGGCGCCGTCCAGTTGAAATTCCGGTCTTGAGCAGGCGCGCGTTTTCGCTTTGCCTCGGGGCGGAGGGACGCTACACCTGCGCGGGCCGAATTACACCAACCGGAGGCGTGGGATGATCCGCCCGCTCTATGACTGGACGATCAGACAGGCCTATCATCCGCGCGCCATATGGGTGCTGGCGCTGGTCAGTTTCATTGAGGCGTCGGTGTTTCCGATCCCGCCCGATGTCCTGATGATCCCGATGATCCTGGCGCGGCCGTCGCGGGCCTGGCTCATCGCGGGGGTGGCCCTGCTTGCCTCGGTCCTTGGGGGGCTGCTGGGCTACGGTATCGGGGCGCTGTTCTATGAGCAGATCGGTCAGCCGATCCTGGCGACGATGGGCAAGGAGGCCGCCATGGCCGAATTCAACACCCGCTTCAACGAGATGGGCGTGTGGGTGGTTCTGACCGCGGGCGTCACCCCATTCCCGTTCAAGGTGATCACCATCATGTCGGGCTGGACCGGCATGGGGCTGGGCACGTTCATCGCCTCGGCGATCGTGGCGCGGGGGCTGCGATTCTTTATCGTCGCGGCGCTGCTGTGGAAATTCGGCGCGCCGATCCGCGCGTTCATCGAGCGGCGGCTTGGCCTTCTCTTTACCCTGTTCGTAGTTGCCCTGGTGGGCGGATTCATATTGGTGAGGTACCTATGACAATGACGCACAAGCACCTGATCGTCATTGCCGCCGCCGGGTCGGCGGCGCTCCTGCTGGGGGCGTTCGCGTTTCAGCACCTTGGCGGGCTGGCTCCTTGCAAGCTGTGCCTGTGGCAGCGCTGGCCGCATGGCGCGGCCGCCGCGATTGGCGTTCTGGCGCTGTTGTGGGCACCGGGGGCGGCAATGCTGGCATGGGTAGGGGCACTCGCCGCGGCGACGACGGGCGCCATCGGCATATACCACACCGGGGTCGAGCGCGGCTTGTGGCAGGGGCCGGACACATGCACCTCCACCCCCGTGGGCGGACAATCGTCCGACGATCTTTTCAACCAGATCATGAGCGCGCCACTGGTGCGCTGCGACGAGGTTCCATGGGAGATGTTCGGCCTGTCGATGGCAAGCTGGAACGCGGCCATCGCTTTTGCGCTGATGCTGGTCTGGATCGCGGCGGCACGGCGCGCGCCCTGATCAGCGCCCCGAGATGCGCGTTGCCAGCAACAGGCTGGTTTCGCTGGTCGCCACGCCATCGAGCCGCCGAATAGCCGCCAGCGAGCGATCCAGTTCTTCCAGCGACCGGGTTCCCAGTTCCACGATCAGATCCCAGCGGCCGTTGGTGGTGTGCACGCGGCGCACTTCCACCATACCTGACAGTTGCCGCATGATCCGTTCGGCGCCGCGTCCCTCGACCCCGATCATCATCAGGCCGCGCACTGGATCTTGCGCCACATCGCCCTTGAGAACCACGCTGAACCCCACGATATCACCCTGCCGTTGCAACCGCTCCATGCGGCTGCGCACGGTTGTGCGTGAAACGCCCAACTCCTCCGACAGCGCTGACAGAGAGGCGCGCGCATCATGGCGCAATGCGCGTATCAGCTTTTGATCGGTATCATCCATTTTGGCATTATGTCCCTTCGAATCGGAAGTTTCGCATACATATTGCACAAAATACCCCCTTAAATACATCCCGTTTCGGGCGGCATATCGGGGTCACCCTGAAAACGGAGACCCCCATGCACTCAAGGAACTGTTTTCTTATCGGCGCCCCGGTGGATAGTGGCAAACGCCGTACCGGCTGCTTGATGGGACCGGATGCGCTGCGCACGGCGGGGCTGGCCGCCGCGCTGACGAGCCTGGGCCATGACGTGCACGATCTTGGCAACGTTGGCCCCGCCCCGTTCGATGCCGATCCCGCGGATCACCGGGTTCATGCCCGCGCGGAAACGGCGGCCTGGACACAGGCCCTGACATCCGCCGCGCGCGATGCGGCTCTCAAGGGAACGGCGATCTTCCTGGGCGGAGATCACAGCCTGTCGCTGGGAACCGTGGCTGGCGTTGCAGCCTGCGCGCAGGACATTGGGCGGCCGCAATTCGTGCTGTGGCTCGACGCGCATGCCGATTTTCACACGCCGCAAAGCTCCAGCTCGGGAAACCTGCACGGCACGCCGCTGGCCTATGTCACGGGGCGTGTCGGCTTTGACGGGTTCGCGCCGCCCCCGGCCCCGGTGCCGGCCGAAAACGTCTGCATCCTCGGCCTTCGCTCGGTGGACGGGCCGGAACGCGCGGCGTTGGCGGGTAGCGCGATCACGGCCCACGACATGCGTGAGATCGACGAAATCGGCATCGCGCGGCCGCTGGGTGCCTTCCTGGACCGCGTTGCGCAGGCGCGGGGGGTGCTGCATGTCTCGCTCGACGTGGATTTTCTCGACCCGACCTTCGCACCGGCGGTCGGCACCACGGTACCCGGCGGCGCAACCATGCGCGAGGCGCACCTGGTCATGGAGATGATCAACGACAGCGGATTGATGACATCGCTGGACCTGGTCGAGTTGAACCCCTTCCTGGACGAGCGCGGCCGAACCGCGCAGGTGATGGTCGATCTGGCGGCCTCGGCCATGGGGCGGCGCGTCTTCGACCGGCCCACGCGGGCCTACCCCTGACTTCATCTTGCCCGAAATACTCCCGCCGGAGGCACCAGCCCCATCCACCGGCGCACCCGTTCGAAAGGATCGCGACATGGTTTCCACATCCCCTTCCGCCAAGGCGCTCGTGCCGTTCGTCAGTGTCGATCACATGATGGGCCTTGTTCATCACCTGGGTCTTGGCCCGGCGCTGCGCGGGCTGGCCGAGTATATCGAGGCCGATTTCAAGCGCTGGCAGCTCTTTGACAAGACCCCTCGCGTGGCCTCGCACTCGGCCGAGGGGGTGATCGAGTTGATGCCGACCTCGGATGGCGAGGTCTATGGCTTCAAGTACGTCAACGGCCACCCCCGCAACACGCGCGACGGGTTGCAAACCGTCACCGCCTTCGGGTTGCTGGCGGACGTGAACACCGGCTACCCGGTGCTGATGTCCGAAATGACGTTGCTGACCGCGCTGCGTACCGCCGCCACCTCGGCGCTGGTGGGCAAGCTCCTGGCGCCGCGGGGGGCGCGCACCATGGCGATGATCGGCAACGGCACGCAGTCCGAGTTCCAGTGCCTGGCGTTCCAGGCCTTGTGCGGTATCGACACGGTGCGCCTGTTCGACATCGACGCGGCCGCGACGCGCAAGGCGGCACGAAACCTGTCGGGCAGCGGGTTGTCGGTGGTCAGTTGCGCCTCTGCCGAAGCGGCGATCGAGGGCGCGCAGATCATCACCACCTGCACCGCCGACAAGCAATACGCCACCATCCTGACCGACAACATGGTTGGCAGCGGCGTGCATATCAACGCCATCGGCGGCGATTGCCCCGGCAAGACCGAGCTGGCACCAGCGATCCTGCACCGCAGTTCCATCTTCGTGGAGTATCCCGAACAGACCCGGATCGAGGGGGAGATCCAACAACTTGCCTCCGATCATCCGGTCACCGAACTGTGGCAGGTGATATCGGGGCAGGCCGAAGGCCGCCGCCACGCCGACGAGGTCACCCTGTTCGACAGCGTCGGCTTCGCGACCGAGGATTTCAGCGCGCTGCGCTTTGTTCGCGACGCGATCAAGGGCACGCCCTATTCGCAACCGCTGGACCTGCTGGCAGACCCGGACGATCCGCGTGATCTGTATGGCATGCTGATGCGCGCGCTCTGAGGGTCAATCCCGCACCGGCATCGCGGGCGGCAGCGGCATGCGCGGCCCGCGCAGGGGGTGTTCCGTTTCTGTGGGGGCCACGAGGCCCAGGATATCATCGTGCAGCATGGCATCCTCCAGCGTGCACTCGTCGAATACCGCGAGGAATGCCGCCAGGGCCCGGTTGCCCACGCTGGCCAGGCGGCACCCGCGCGAAAGGCGGCATGCGTTGCCCGGAAGGTAGCATTCGAACAGGCCGAAATCGGGTTCGGTCGAACGGATTACCGCGCCGATGTTGATCTGCCTTGCCGGGCGCCCCAGGGCAAAGCCACCGCCGCGTCCGCGCGTGCCTGTCAGGTATCCTGACTGCGACAGGTGCAACACCACCTTTTTCACATGGGCACGCGAAATATTAAAGGTCCGGGCGGCCTCTTCGATGGTTATCCGCTCGTCTTCCTTCCGGCCCGCAGCCAGAAGCAACACGCGCAGTGCATAGTCGGTGAACTTGGTCAGACGCACCCTTTTCAGCCTTTCACATGTGTAGCGGCGAATATTTCCTTCGGAACTACGGTTGTCCAGCCCACGAGACAATCGGACGCACTCCGGGGTGACGTGGCGGCATGGCGGTCTTCTACCCTTTCAAAGGGATATTTTGTTTGACCTATATCAAGGAAGACGACACCGTGAAGGCGTAGGTCTGGCGCCATGAAAAACACGAATCCACGCCCCTTCTATGCGCTGCTGCTTGCGCTGTGCCTGGTCACGGTCAGCGTGGGCGGGGTGATGGCGCGCACCACGATGGCGGTTGCCGACGAGGGGAGCATCCAGATGGTGATCTGCGGCGCATATGGCGCCGAGGTTATCGAGCTGCCGGCCGGCCAGAAAGACAAGGTGGATTGCGATCTTTGCCCGGCCTGTCACATGGCCACACCGACGCTCGTGTCCGAACTGCCGCGCGCAGTTGCGCCGGATGGCGCGGTGCGCCTGCAATCATTCATCCGTCCCGTTTCACAACATACGCCCCGTCACGTCGCGACGCGGCGGGCGCGTGCCCCACCGAAAGCCTGATTATTCATGATCCCTGCCCGTCCTTTCCCCAACCCCATCCCTGATCCGGCCCGTCGTCTGATCGTCGTATCGCTTGCCCTGATTGCCTTGGTGCTGGGGGTATTCGGCACGGCCGACAGGGCCAGCGCCCAAGGCGCATCGCCGGTGCTGGCGACGTTCCTGCCGGAGGTTCCCGCGGGCGAATTGGTGCAGGGCGCGGATGGCTACGGCGCGATTCGGCAAGATCAGCCCGTCGCCCCCATCCTGAAGGATGGCACGCGGATCGGATGGGCCTTTGTCGCATCGGATTTCGTCGGCACCACCGGCTATTCGGGCAAGCCGATCCACACGATGGTGGCCGTGGACGACGCGGCCACGGTCATGGGTGTGCAACTGGTCAAGCATTCCGAGCCGATCGTCCTGATCGGCATTCCCGACAGCAAGATCAAGGCGCTGGCGGCCGATTACGTGGGGCTTGACCTGTTGGCCGAGGCCGAATCGGGCGGCACCAGCCACGAGTTGAACATCATCGCGGGCGCGACCGTCACGGTCATGGTGATCGACGATTCGATCGTGCGGTCTGGGCTGAAGGTGGCACGGGCGCTCGGGCTGGGCGGGCTGGAGCCGGCCGCGCCCCCCACCGGCCCCCGCTATGAGCTGAACCCCGAGGCGCAGGCCGCGCCGGACTGGTTCACGCTGGAAGGCGATGGCACGCTGCGTCGCATGTCGCTGGATGTCGGGCAAGTCAACGCCGCGTTCGAGGAAATGGACGACCCGCGCGCCGCCGAACGCCCGATCACCGAGCCGCCCGAGACGACCTTCATCGAGATGCAGGTTGCGCTGGTATCAGCGCCGCCGGTCGGCAAGGCCCTTCTGGGCCAAGCGGAGCATGACAATCTGCGTAGTTGGCTGGACGAGGGCGACCACGCGATCATGGTGGCGGGCCGGGGGATGTATTCCTTCAAGGGGTCCGGCTATGTGCGCGGCGGTATCTTCGACCGGATCGTTCTGATCCAGGATGACATCTCGGTTCGCTTCCGCGACCGAATGCACCGCCGACTGGGCGATATCGCCGCCGAGGGCGCGCCGGAATACCGCGAAACCGACCTGTTCAAGATCCCTGCCGATACCGGGTTCGATCCGGCCAAACCGTTCCGCCTGCAACTTCTGGTGCAGCGCGATGTGGCCGCGATCGAGCGGGTTTTCACCACCTTCGAGCTAAGCTACCGCCTGCCGGACAAATACCTGCGCGAGGTGCCGCGCGCCAACGCGGAACCTGCCCCCGCCGGCAGCGTGCAGGCCAGGGCGGACCAGGACGAGAAGGCCGCGCAAACCGCCCTGTGGCAACGCATCTGGCGCGACAAGATGCCAGAGGTGATCGGGCTGGCCGCGATGCTTCTGGTGCTGACGGCGGCGTTCTTTTTCCAGGGCTTCCTGACCCGGTCCGAGCGGCTGACCTTCTGGTTTCGCATGTCGTTCCTGACCGTAACGCTGGTTTTCCTGGGGTGGTATGCCAACGCGCAATTGTCGGTCGTCAACCTGATGGCCCTGTTCGGTGCGCTGACAAGCGATTTCAGTTGGCAGGCCTTTTTGCTGGACCCGCTGACATTCATCCTTTGGTTCTCGGTCGCGGCGGCACTGATTTTCTGGGGGCGCGGGGCCTATTGCGGCTGGTTGTGCCCGTTCGGGGCGCTGCAAGAGTTGACCAACCAGGTCGCGCGCTATTTCAAGGTGCCGCAATGGACCCTGCCCTGGGGCCTGCACGAGCGGCTGTGGCCGCTGAAATACATGATCTTCCTGGGGTTGTTCGGGGTTTCGCTGGCCTCGATCGAACAGGCCGAGGCGCTGGCCGAGGTCGAGCCGTTCAAGACCGCAATCGTCCTCAAGTTCATCCGCGCGTGGCCGTTCGTTGCCTATGCGGCGGCGCTGCTGATCGCGGGGCTGTTCGTCGAGCGGTTCTTTTGCCGCTACCTGTGCCCGCTTGGCGCGGCGCTGGCGATCCCGGCGCGTTTGCGGATGTTCGACTGGCTCAAGCGCTACCGCGAATGCGGCAGCCCCTGCCAGACCTGCGCCCATGAATGCCCGGTGCAGGCGATCCACCCCACGGGCGAGATCAACCCCAACGAATGCGTCAACTGCATGCACTGCCAGGTTCTCTACCAGTCCGAGGAGAAGTGCCCGGTCGTGATCAAGAAACTCAAGCGCCGCGCAAACGCCTCGCAAGGGGCGGCGACGCTGGAGCGGAGCCTTTCCAACCACCCCAACCTGAAGGAGACATCAAATGTCTGACCAAGAAAAGAAACACGGCATCAGCCGCCGCAGCCTGCTGGGCGCGACGGCCAGTGGCGCGGCCCTGCTGGGCGGCGCGGGCGGTGCACGCCTGGCGATGCTGGGCGGAGCCGCGGGCGTGGCCACCGCGGCCAGCACCACTGCGGCTAAAGCCGCGGGCGACGCCGTCAACCTGGCGCCCGGTGAGCTGGACGACTATTACGGCTTCTGGTCATCGGGCCAGACCGGCGAGTTGCGCATCATGGGCTTTCCGTCGATGCGCGAGCTGATGCGCGTGCCGGTGTTCAACCGGTGTTCGGCCACCGGCTGGGGCCAGACCAACGAAAGCCTCAAGATCATCAAGGACGGCATGACCGAGCAGACCCGCGAATTCCTGGCCGCAAACGGCAAGGAGGTGCATGACAACGGCGACTTGCACCACCCGCACATGTCGTTCACCGATGGCACCTATGACGGGCGCTACCTGTTCATGAACGACAAGGCCAACACGCGTGTTGCACGCGTGCGCTGCGACGTGATGAAGTGCGACAAGATCACCGAGATCCCCAACGCCAAGGCGATCCACGGCCTGCGTCCGCAAAAGTTCCCGCGCACCGGCTATGTCTTTGCCAATGGCGAGGACGAAGTGCCGATGGTCAACGACGGCAGTGTTCTGGACGATCCGTCGCAATACGTGAACTTCTTCAGCGCCATCGATGGCGACACCATGGAAGTGGCGTGGCAGGTGATGGTGTCGGGCAACCTCGACAACACCGACTGCGACTACCAGGGCAAATATGCCTTCTCGACCTCGTACAACTCGGAAATGGGCATGAACCTGGCCGAGATGACCGAGAACGAGATGGACCATGTCGTGGTGTTCAATATCGCGGAAATCGAAAAGGGCGTCGCCAACGGGGATGTTCAGATGCTCAATGGCGTGCCGGTGATCGACGGGCGCAAGGGCCAGAACAAGAAATACACCCGCTATATCCCGATCCCCAACAGCCCGCACGGCATCAACACCGCACCCGACATGAAGCACGTCTGCGTGGCCGGCAAGTTGTCTCCGACGGTGTCGGTTCTGGACGTGCGCAAGTTCGATGCGCTGTTCGAGGATGACAGCCTCGATCCGCGCTCGGCCGTGGTGGCAGAACCCGAACTGGGCCTTGGCCCGCTTCACACCGCGTTTGACGGCAAGGGCTATGCCTACACCACGCTGTTCCTGGACAGCCAGATGGTGAAGTGGCACATTGAGGACGCCGTGCGCCTCTATAACGGTGAGGACGTCGATCCGATCGTGTCGAAGGTGGACGTGCATTACCAGCCGGGCCACAATCACACCACAATGGGCGAAACCAAGGAGGCCGATGGCAACTGGCTGATCTCGCTCAACAAGTTCTCGAAGGATCGGTTCCTGAATGTCGGTCCTCTCAAGCCCGAGAACGAACAGATCATCGACATTTCCACCGATGACATGAAGGTGGTGCATGATGGCCCGACCTTTGCCGAGCCGCATGACGTGATCCTGGTGCGGCGCGACATCGTGAACCCTGTCAACGTGTGGGACCGTAACGATCCGATGTGGGCCGAAACCCGCAAGCAGGCCGAGGCCGACGGCGTGGATATCGACGACTACATGGACACGATCATCCGCGACGGCAACAAGGTGCGCGTCTACATGTCCAGCCAGGCGCCGATGTTCTCGCTTGAAAGCTTCGAGGTGAACCAGGGCGACGAGGTGACCGTCATCGTCACCAACCTTGACGACATTGACGACCTGACCCACGGCTTTACCCTCAACAACCATGGTGTTGCCATGGAGGTCGGGCCGCAGGCGACATCGTCGGTGACGTTCACGGCTGCCAAGCCAGGCGTATACTGGTATTATTGCCAATGGTTCTGCCACGCACTGCACATGGAGATGCGCGGCCGGATGCTGGTCAAGCCGAAGGCGTCCTGATCAATGCGGCACCGTCTGATCCCGTTTGCCCTGTCCGTGCTGCTGGCCACCTGGCCAGCGGTCGCGGCGGAACGACCCGTGCAGGCGGGCGGCGGTGCCCTGCAACGTGCCATCGCCGGGGCCGACCCCGGCGATGTGCTGATCCTTGCGCCGGGCCGTCACGACGGCCCGGTGACACTGTCGAAACCCATCACCCTGGACGGAGACGGCAACGCCGTGATCGAGGGGGGCGGCAATGGCTCGGTCATCACCGTTACAGGCCCCGACATTACCGTGCGCGGGCTCAAGATTTCCGGCTCGGGCGACGATCATCAGACCATCGATTCCGGCGTGCAACTGACCAAGACCGCCCGCCGTGCCGTGATCGAGAACAACCGCATCCTGGGCAACCTGTATGGCGTGGACATTCACGGCGCCGACGACAGCGTCGTGCGCGGCAACACCATCGTGGGCCGACGCGACCACCGCATGAACGATCGCGGCAACGGTGTCTATGTCTGGAACGCGCCCGGCGCCAAGGTGATCGACAACGATATCCGCTATGGGCGCGATGGCATTTTCGTCAATACCTCGCGGCGCAACCTGTTTCGCGGCAACCTGTTTCGCGATCTGCGATTCGGGGTGCACTATATGTATGCCAACGACTCCGAGGTTTCCGATAACGTGTCAGTCGGCAATCACCTTGGCTATGCCCTGATGTTCTCGCAGGGGATCAAGGTGACCGGCAACAAGTCTCTTGGTGACCGCGACCACGGCGTGATGCTGAACTATGCCAATGACGTGGACATGCACGGCAACCTGGTGCGTGGCGGCGCCGAAAAATGTACGTTCATCTACAATGCGCATCGCAACCTGATCGCGCGCAACCGTTTCGAAGGATGCGATATCGGCATCCATTTCACCGCCGGGTCCGAGCGCAACGCGCTCACCGGCAACGCCTTCATCGGCAACCGCACGCAGGTGAAATACGTCGGCACGACGGACGTGGAATGGAGCCTTGAAGGCACCGGCAACTACTGGTCCGATCACACCGCGTTCGACCTCGACGGCGACGGTATCGCCGATAGCCCGTTTCGGCCCAATGACCTGATGGATCACATCCTGTGGTCGCAGCCCGCCGCTGCGCTGCTCCTGGGCGCGCCGGCGGTGCAGTTGATCCGGTGGTCGCAGGCCAGCTTTCCGGCCACCCTGCCCGGCGGCGTCGTAGACAGCCACCCATTGACCCGGCCGGTAACGATCCCGGTTGCCCCAGATATCGCCGCAATGGCGGCCAAACGTGCCGACAAGTGGCGCAAGGACGAGTGACAATGACCCAAAGCCTTGAGATCACGGACCTGACAAAAACGTACGGCGCCGTTCATGCGCTCGACAAGGTGTCGCTCTCTGTCGCACCGGGCGAACGCGTCGCGCTGCTGGGCCATAACGGCGCGGGCAAATCAACTCTGATGAAGATCATCCTGGGGCTGATCCCGCACGATAGCGGCACCGTCACGGTCACCGGCGCGGCACCCGGATCGGCGGCAGCGCGCGGCGCGACGGCCTACCTGCCCGAGAACGTCGCGTTTCACCCTGCGCTGACCGGGCTGGAGCAAATCCGCCACTACTTGCGCCTGCGCGGCGAGCGCACCGATCACGCGATCGACCTGCTGGAGCGCGTCGGGCTGGCGGATGCGGCCAAACGCCGGATTGGAACCTATTCCAAGGGCATGCGGCAGCGCGTCGGCCTGGCCCAAGCCCTGATAGGCAAACCCCGCCTTCTGGTTCTGGACGAGCCGACCAGCGGGTTGGACCCGGTATCGCGCCGCGACTTTTACGCGCTGCTGGATGGGCTGGCGGCCGAGGGCGCGGCGATCCTGCTGTCCAGCCACGCCCTGACCGAGGTGGAGGCCCGCACCGACCGGCTGGTGATCCTGTCCGCTGGCGTGGTGGTGACGCAGGGCGCGCTGCCCGATCTGCGCAGGCAGGCCGATCTGCCGATCACGGTGCATGTCACCGCCCGCGACGGCGAAAAGGCGCGGCTCGCCGAGGCGCTCCCGCAGGGCCGGATGAACGGTACCGGGGTGAACCTGCACTGTGCGCAAAGCGACAAGATGGACACGCTCGCGCGCGTCTCGGGCCTGGGCGCGCTGGTGGCTGACATCGACGTGCAGCCGCCCAGCCTTGAGGACATATACAGCCATTTCAGCCGGAGGGACGGACAATGAGGCGCATTCTGGCCACCGCGGCGACCGAGTTCCGCATCGCGCTGCGCAATCGCTGGGTCACCATCGCGGTGGCGATGATGGCCCTTTTCGCCATGGTTCTGTCGGCGGCCGGATCGGCACCAACCGGCGCGCTAGGCGCGGACCGGCTTTCGGTAACAGTGGCCAGCCTGACATCGCTGGCGGTGTACCTTGTGCCGTTGGTGGCGCTGCTGATGTCGTTCGACGGTGTCGCCGGCGAGGTGGAGCGCGGCACCCTGCCCCTGCTGCTGACCTATCCGGTGACGCGGGGCGAGGTGCTGATCGGCAAGCTGTTGGCGCACCTGGGCGTGCTGACGCTGGCAGTCGGGGTTGGATATGCCATTGCGGCCGGGGCCGCCGTAGCGGTGGATGCCCGCGCCGTGCAGGGTCTGCCGGCACTGTGGCGGCTGATGTGGTCTTCGGTCCTGCTGGGGGCGGCGTTCCTGTGCCTTGGCTATGCGCTGTCATCATTGTCGCGCCGGCCTGCGGGCGCCGCGGGCCTGGCGATCGGCCTGTGGCTGGTGATGATCGTGCTCTACGATCTGGGGCTATTGGCGGCGGTGGTGGCCGATGGCGGTGGCTGGTTCACCACGCAGGTGTTCCCGTGGCTGTTGCTGGCCAATCCCGCCGATGCGTTCCGCTTGTTCAATCTCGCCGCCTCCGAGGCGACCGCCGCCGCCGCCGGCATCGGCGGTGCCGCGAACGCGGTGCCCGCGTGGCAGGCGCTTGCCTCGGTCGTGATCTGGCCCGCGCTGTCCCTCGCCCTTGCCATCGCCGCGTTTAGAAAGGTCACGCCATGATCCGCCTCGTGTTCACGCTCACCCTTGTGGCAGCGCTGGCCGCCTGCCGCGAAGAGGCTACCGTGCAGCCCGAGCCAGTTGCGCTCAGTGCCTCATCGGTCGGTCACTATTGCCAGATGAACATGCTGGAACACCCGGGCCCGAAGGCGCAGGTGCATCTGGAGGGGTTGCCGGGCGCGCCGCTGTTCTTCAGCCAGGTACGCGATGCCGTGGCCTATGAGCGCATGCCCGAGCAAAGCCACGCCATCACCGCGATCTTCGTCAGCGACATGGGCAAGGCGCCAAGCTGGGAAGCGCCGGGGCGGGGCAACTGGATCGCCGCGACCGAGGCGCATTATGTCGTCGGCTCAAGCCGAAAGGGCGGCATGGGCGCGCCCGAACTGGTGCCTTTCGCCACCCGGCAGGGCGCCGAGCAATTCGCCGCGCGCCATGGCGGGCACGTATCGCGACTTGCCGATATCCCCGACGCGGCGGCACTGGCCCCGGTCGCCGCCGCCGATCCCGCGCGGGATGGCAACCACGATGCAACGGGCTATGCCGAGCGCCTGCGCGCGCTGTCGCGCGGAGCGGGCGACTGAGGTGATTGTGCCCATCCACCGCCGCACGGTGCTGCTTGGCGCCGCTGCCCTTGCATCCGTGCCCGGTGCGGCACCGGCTTCACCCGCGCTGCACACATGGCGCGGCACCGCCATGGGGGCCAGCGCGCGGATCATGTTGGCACATCGCGAGGCCGACGCCCTGATC
>CAZOKA010000037.1:0-12717 GCA_964580265.1 uncultured Rhodobacterales bacterium
GCCTTTATTCCGCGCATTGGTGCCAAGCATCGAAGGGCCGCAACAGGCCATAACCGGAAGGGGCGCGGGACTTCCGTCAGGGGGCGAACACTAGATACATCAAAATTTTGCGGCCCCTGTATTTTCGGATTTTTAAATATTGCATTAGCAAACATTAGAAATTTACAACTCACCCCTTCCGCAGTGATCCTCGGGCCGACAGAAACGCGGGGATCACGACATGAAGACAGCAGTCGATCTGAATTGCGACATGGGCGAAGGCTTTGGCCAGTGGGTTCTGGGCGAGGCGCCGGACGAGGAACTCATGACCCTGATCAGTTCGGCCAACATCGCGGCCGGGTTTCATGCGGGCGATCCAAATTCGATGGACCGCGTGGTGAAGCTTGCGCAGCAATACGGTGTCGGCCTGGGCGCGCATCCGGGCTACCGCGATCTGCAGGGCTTTGGCCGGCGGTATATCCGCACCAGCGCCGAGGAACTGGTCAACGACATCGTCTACCAGGTGGGCGCGATCCGCGAGTTCGGCCGTCGCCACGGCATCCCGTTACAGCATGTCAAACCCCACGGCGCGCTGTACATGGAGGCGGCCGTGAACGAGGAGCTGTCGCAACTGATGGTGGACACGCTGCAAAAGATCAGCAGCGACACGCTGATTTTCTGCATGGGTATGTCCAAGACCTACGAGATGGCCAATCGGCTCGGGCATCCGGTCGTGCGCGAATTCTACGCGGACCGCGATTACGATGATAGCGGGTCGATCGTGTTCAAGCGGCAAGTGGTCCGTCCCGACCCGCAAGCGATTGCCGAAAAATGTGTGCGCGCCTGCAAGGAGGGTCGTGTTCGCACGGTCGAGGGCAATGACATCGAGATCGAGTTCGAATCGATCTGCTTTCATTCCGACACGCCCGGCGCACTGGAAATGGGGCGTGCCATTCGCAAGGCGCTGACCGACAACGGCATCACCATCGCGCCAGCCGCGGCAGTGCTGGAAAACGCAAGCTGAGACGACAACCCGACAGGAGGACACCACATCATGGCAGACGTTCAAACCCCGCTCCCCGGAACCTTTTACCACCGTCCCTCGCCCGAGGATGCGCCCTACAAGTCCAAGGGCGATGCCGTGGCAGTGGGCGACGTGATCGGGCTGATCGAGGTAATGAAGACCTTTATCGAGGTCAAAGCCGAAGTCGCGGGCACCTTCGACGGGTATACCACCGAGAATGAATCCGCCGTGACCGCCGGTCAGGTTCTGGCGACGGTGGACGCCTGAGCCATGGCCATCGAACGCCTTTTCATCGCCAATCGCGGCGAGATCGCCGTGCGTGTGATCCGTGCTGCAAGGGAATTGGGCATCCACACCATTCAGGCCCATTCCGAGGCCGATGCCGACATGCTGGCGGTCAGGATGGCCGACGAGGCGGTGTGCATCGGCCCGGCGGCGGCCAGGGACTCGTACCTGGACGTTGATCGAGTCGTGGCAGCCGCACAAAAGGCGGGCGCCGACGCGGTGCATCCGGGCTATGGGTTTCTGTCCGAAAGCCCGCGTTTTGCCCGCGCGCTTGAGGCGGCCGGGATCACCTATGTCGGCCCGTCGGCCGATACGATCGAGCGGATGGGCGACAAGGTGGCAGCCAGGCAGGCCGCCGAGGCGGCGGGAACGCCCGTCGTGCCCGGCTCGAAAGGGCGGATCGAAGGCGTGGACGAGGCCGCGCAGGTCGCCGCGCAGGTGGGTTATCCGGTGATGATCAAGGCCGCCGCGGGTGGCGGCGGACGCGGCATTCGCATCGCGGACACCGAGGACGAGCTGCGCAAGCTGGCCCCGCAGGCACAGGCCGAGGCGCAGGCGGCCTTTGGCGATGGCGGGCTGTACCTGGAACGTGCGGTGCGCGATCCGCGCCATATCGAGGTGCAGATCCTTGGCGATGGCCGCCGCGCGGTGCACTGCTTCGAGCGCGAATGCTCGCTTCAGCGGCGGCGACAGAAGGTCTGGGAAGAGGCCGGGGCGGTCTGCCTTGACGACGAGACGCGCCAGGCGCTGTGCGCCTCGGCCGTGGCGCTGGCCGAAGCGGTGAACTACAGCGGGGCGGGCACGCTGGAATTCCTCTATGACGAGGCCAGCAACGAGTTTTTCTTTATCGAGATGAACACCCGCATCCAGGTCGAACACCCGGTGACCGAGATGATTACCGGTATCGACCTGGTGCAGGAGATGCTCCGCATCGCCGGCGGTGAGCCGCTGCGCCTGACGCAGGACCAGATCAAGGTGCAAGGCCACGCGATCGAGGTGCGGATCAACGCCGAAGACCCGCTTATGCAGTTCATGCCGTTCCCCGGCCAGGTCGGTGCGCTGCACCTGCCCGAGGGCGAGGGCATCCGCGTGGATCACTGCCTGTACGAGGGCTACCAGATCCCGCCTTTCTACGACTCTCTTATCGGCAAGGTGATCGCCCACGGGGCCGACCGGGCCGACGCCATCAATCGCCTGCGCGGCGCGTTGCAGGCGTTCAGGGTCGAGGGCCTCAAGACAACCGTTCCCCTGCATCTGGCGCTGGCGGACGACCCGCAAGTGCAAGCGGGCACGTTCCATACCCAATGGCTGGAGCCGTGGCTGGATGCCGGAAACCTGACCCTCGCAGCAACAGGAGGTACATCGTGAAGACACGTTACACATACGGCGGAGACGAGCATGTCTACGTGGAGATGGACGAGGAGATGTCGCTTGAGGCGTTCTTCAAGTCCCTGTCCATGTCGAATGCCGTCCGCGAGGCCGACATCCCCGGCGTGACCGAGATATGCCCGGCCAACGCATCGTTCCAGGTTCGCTTTGATCCCGATGTTACCGCGCCGTCGGATATGCTCAAGCGCATCCAGGATCTCGAACATACGGCGGACAAGGCCGAAAAGCGCCTGACCACCCGGATCGTCGAAGTGCCGGTCTACTACCAGGACCCGTGGACGCACGAGACCTTGATGCGCTTTCGCGAGCGCCACCAGGATCCGAACGGCACCGATCTGGACTATGCCGCGCGGATCAACGGCTATGACAGCGCCGAGGCGTTCATCGAGGCGCACCATGCGCAGCCCTGGTTCGTGTCGATGGTGGGCTTCGTGTCCGGCCTGCCGTTCCTTTATCAGCTTGTCGAGCGCGAGAAACAGATCCAGGTGCCCAAGTACCTGAGGCCGCGCACCGACACCCCCAAGCAGACCGTCGGCTATGGCGGCAGCTTTTCCTGCGTCTACTCGGTCCGGGGGGCGGGCGGATACCAGATGTTCGGCATCACCCCGATGACCATCTACGACCCCAGGCAGGAGGTGTCGTACCTGCGCGATTTCCTCGTGTTCTTCAAACCCGGCGACATCGTCAAGTGGCGGCCCATCGACCGGGCCGAGTACGACCGCATCCTGTCGGAGGTCGAGGCCAACACCTGGACCCCGCGCGTGGCCGAGGTGGAGTTCGACCTGGAAGAGTTCAACAAGGACATGACCGGCTACAACGCCAAGCTGATGGAGGCACTCAATGACGCTTAAGATTGTCAAATCCGGCCTCGCCACCACCATTCAGGACATGGGCCGTCCCGGCTATTTCCATCTCGGCATCCCCGAGGGGGGCGCGATGGATCGGCTATCGATGCGCGCGGCCAACATGCTGGTTGGCAACCCCGAGGATGCCGCCGGCCTTGAGGCCGTGTTCATGGGCCCCGAGATCGAGTTCACGCACGACGCCAGCGTCGCCGTGACCGGTGCCGAGATGCCGGTGATGGTCGATGGAGAGCCGCGCGAGACCTGGACCTCCTTCACCGTGAAGGCGGGGCAGGTTCTGAGCTTCGGGTTCCTGCAATCGGGCGCGCGGATCTATATCGCGGTGTCGGGCGGTATCGCGACCGAGCCGGACCTGGGCAGCCGCTCGACCTATCCCATCGGCGCGCTTGGCGGTGTGGATGGCCGCGCGGTGCAGCCCGGTGACGACTTGCCGGTTGGCGACGCGCCCCTGGTGGCCGAGGGGCGCAGCGTGCCCGCCTACCTGCGGCGCGGGCCGGCAAACCCGGCCGAGCTGCGCGTGCTGACGGGCCTTTACTGGTACCGCCTGACCGATACCGCCGGGAAGCAGTTTTTCGACGACACCTGGACCGTCGCGGCCGAGGCCGACCGAATGGGGTATCGTTTCAAGGGGGGGCGTCCGCTGGAATTTGTCGAGCGCGAGCAGCCCTTCGGCGCGGGTGCCGATCCGTCGAATATCGTGGATGGCTGCTATTCCTACGGCTCGATCCAGGTGCCGGGCGGCACGGAACCCATCGTGCTGCACCGCGATGCCGTGTCGGGCGGGGGGTACTTCACGCTAGGCGCGATCATCTCGGCGGACATGGACCTGATCGGACAATTGCAGCCCAACACGCAGGTCAAGTTCGTCAACGTGGACATGGATACCGCACTGGCGGCACGGGCCGAACGCAAGGCCACCCTTCGGAAAATTCGCGAAGAGTTGGCCTGACAACCGGACACAGGCGGGTGGGGCGCGACTGTGCCCTGCCGCCCAACACCAAACCGACAACCGGCTCGAACCAATAAGCAAGACCCTGACAGCGGCAACCGCGCCGGACGGAGGCATTTCATCTGGCACGTCCCGTGTCTGCGGGTTATGCAGCGGCCCAGATCGGCCCGGATGCAGGCCGCGACGCGGGGGATGGGACGTGATGACGGTTCAGGCCGCAGCAGATGGAAGCATAGAGATCACCGGCGTCACCTGTTGCTTCGGCAGCCGCGTGGCCCTGCGCGATCTGACGCTGACCCTATCCGAGCGGCGCATTGGCATCATTGGACGTAACGGGTCGGGCAAGACCACGCTGGCGCGCCTGGTCGCCGGGCTGATCGCGCCTGACGCGGGGACGCTGCATGTGGGCGGGGTGGACGTGCACGCCGACCGCAAGGCGGCGATCCGCAAGGTGGGCATCCTTTTCCAGAACCCCGATCACCAGATCATCTTTCCCACCGTCGAAGAGGAACTGGCCTTTGGCCTGCGTCAGCTCGGCCAGACGAAATCCGACGCACGCAAAGGCGCACACGCCATGCTGGCCCGGTTCGGCCGTGAGAATTGGCACGACCGATCCGTCGATAGCCTGTCACAGGGGCAACGGCACCTGGTGTGCCTGATGGCAGTGCTGGCGATGCAGCCGTCGGTTATCCTGCTGGACGAGCCGTTTTCGGGGTTGGACATCCCCACCACGCGGGCCTTGCGCGGATACCTGGACAGCCTGCCTGCCATGCTGGTCCACGTTACCCATGACCCAACCGCGATAAGCGGGTATGACCGGGCGATCTGGCTGGATGACGGACGCGTGGCAGGTGACGGTCCCGTTGCCGAGGTGTTGGAGCGCTACCTGGCCGCGATGGAGGGGGCGGGCGATGCTGACGCTGACCTCTGATATCCGCACGCCGTATCACGGGCTGCGCGCGGGCGTGAAGCTGGCCGCGCTTTGCGGGGCGACTGTCGGGCTGTTCTGGCTGCAAAGCGTGGCTGCCATGGCCGGGGGGGTGGCGGCGGTGACGGCGCTATACCTCGTGCCGGGGCCACGTTTTCTGCGCGACGGGCTGCGACAATTGAAACCGTTGTGGATCTTCGTGGCGCTGGTCATCGCATGGCATGCCGTCATGTTGGATGCGATGGCCGGGGTGACCATCGCGCTGCGCCTTGTCGCGGCGGTGGCGCTGGCCAACCTGGTGACCATGACCACCCGTTTTGACGATCTGATCGACGTGGTCATGTGGCTGCTGACGCCGCTGCGGCGGTTGGGGCTGAATACCGTGCCGCTGGGTTTTGCGATCGTCCTGGTGGTGCGTTTCATCCCGGTGCTGATGGACAAGGCGAGCAAGCTGTTCGATGCTTGGCGGGCGCGCAGCGCGCGGCGCGTGGGGTGGCAGGTGGCGTTGCCGATCACGCTTGGCGCGATTGACGACGCGGAACATGTGGCCGAGGCCCTGCGCGCGCGCGGCGGATTGATCGCATCGCAAGAGGCCTGAACGCCACAACAAACAACGAAGGAAACGCGAAAATGGAACGTCAAATCACGCTCATTGCCCTGTTCGCCGCATTGATTGCGGTGCTGGGGCTGGTGCCGAAATTCACCCTGGCCTCGGGCATCCCGATCACGGCGCAGGGCATGGGGATCATGCTGTGCGGCACGGTTCTGGGTGCGCGGCGTGGCGCATTGGCCGTGCTGTTGTTCCTGGGCCTGGTGGCGCTCGGCCTGCCGCTTCTGGCGGGCGGGCGCGGTGGCCTGGGCGTTTTCGCAGGGCCGACAGTGGGCTTTCTCATCGGTTTTCCGATCGCGGCCTTCGTTGCCGGCCTGATCACCGAACGGCTGCGCAAGGCCCCGGTTTTCCCGGCCGCCCTGCTGGCGGCAGTGCTTGGCGGGATCGTGGTGCTCTACATTCCTGGCATTCTTGGCATGATGGTGATGCTGAACCTGACCTTGAAACAGGCCGCGATCTCGATGCTGCCATTCATTCCTGGCGATGTGATCAAGGCGGGCCTCGCCGCGGCGCTGACGGCTTCGCTGTACAAGGCGCGCCCGGCCAGCGTGTTGTCACGCGCCTGACGCCGCCGCATGCCGGATCATGTCACGGCTGCCCCTGCTGATCCCCGTCAACCGGCATGGCGAAGATTACCGGGCACCTTGCGGCGTTGATGACATCGGAAACCGGCGGGTGCCCGGCGCGATGCGATGCCATGATGACGGCGACCGGGCTTAACCGTTCGAGGTGCCGCAGCACGTCCTCGGTGTTGTCGGCGCTCAGGGTTTCAGGCCCGGCGCCATAGGCCAGATGTGCATAGCTCGCGGAGCGGCCGGGCATGTGCCGCAGCAGGATCAGGCGCTTGCCAAGGATGTTGGCCAGGTCCGCGGCGAATGCCGGGGTCTCGTCCCCTTCGCCCAGAAGCAGCACCAGGCTACCGCTGTCGCGCGTCGCACGCCGGAAGCCGAGGATCGCAAGATCGCCCGCAAACACCGTTTGACGCAGGGCGTCGGCCAGGCCGCCCTCCGTGGCGCGAAAGACCGCCGAAAGCGAACTTGCCCGCGCCGTCGCGGCGAGCTTGCTTTCGAACCTCCTCGCATCGACGGCAAAGGCGCGCTGCATGGTCTCGGCGGTGATGCTGGTCGTGCCGTGACCCGAATAGGACACGGCAAGGGCGCGCGGGCGGCTGGCTGCGGACAATATCGCCTTGTCCCGCACCAGAAGCCCGTGCAATTCGGCCTTCATCTGGCGGGCGAGCGCAACCGCGACCGATAGCGCGGCGTCGGCATCGGCGTAGCATGTCGCACCCAGCACCACCCGGCGGTCGCGGGGCGCAGGCTCAGGAGGGATCATTTGATGTGCCATGGCGGGCCTCGGTGACGAATGTCTTTCGAATGTTGGCGAATTCGGTCAGGCAGTCCTCGATACGCCGGTTCAGGGTATCCTTGGGGTAGGCCCCGTCGTTGCCCCGCTGCCCGGCCTCCAGGCCGGTGAGCACCTCAAGGCCGTCATTCACCGTGCGCAGCGGGATGATATGGAACTGGCCGCCCTTGACGGCCTCGACCACCCGGCCGCGCAAGCACAGGTTCTTGACGTTCGATGCCGGGATCAGAACACCCTGCCGCCCGGTCAGGCCGCGTTCGGCGCAGATGTCGAAAAACCCTTCGATCTTCTCGTTGACGCCGCCGATGGGCTGAATATCCCCGAACTGGTTGACTGACCCGGTGATGGCGAAGGACTGGTCGATCGGTGCGCCAGACAGCGATGATAACAGCGCGATCAGCTCTGCGGCCGAGGCGCTGTCGCCATCGACGCCGCCATAACTCTGTTCGAACACCAGGCTGGCCCAGAGCGACATCGGCGCCTTCGTGGCATAGGTCGCGGCAAGATACCCCTGCAGGATCAACATGCCCTTAGAATGAAGTGGCCCGCCCAGTTCGGTTTCGCGTTCGATGTCGATCAATTTGCCGGTGCCCGGTCGTGTTCTGGCCGTCAGGCGCGACGGGCGCCCGAACATGAAACCGCCGATCTGCAACACCGATAGCGCGTTAACCTGGCCGGCGCGCCGACCGTCGGTGTCGATCATCACGGTATCGCGCAGGATCATCTCCTGGCTCAGTTCCCGCAACCGCCCGGCCCGGCGCTCGCGTTCGACGATGACCTTGTCGATATCTTCTGCCTCGATCCGCGTCGCGTCACGCTTGTCGGCCCAGAATCCGGCCTCCTTGATGATATCGGACAGATGGCTGGTGTTCAGCGTCAGACGCTCCGCGTCGCCCGTGGCCCGTATGCTTTCGCCAAACAGCCGAACCACCGCGCCGACATCAAGCGCCCGGGTTCCCGCCCGATGGGCCAGGGTGGCGATCAGCCGCGCGTAACCGTCCTTGGCATCACCCGCCAAGGGCATTTGATCGTTGAAATCCGCCTCCAGCTTGAACAGGTGCATGAAATCAGGATCGAGCGCCGAGAGCAGATAATAGTGCAACCGTTCGCCGATCAGGATCACCCGCGTCCTCAGCGGCACGGGATCGGGATTCAGCGATACCGTCGAGATCAGGCTAAGACGGTCGCCCGGCGAATAGATCGAAATCTCGCCCGCCCGCAGACACCGCTTCAGCGCGTCCCACGCCAAGGGCTCGGTCAGGACTTGCAAGGCATCGAGGATCAGGTAGCCGCCATTCGCGCGATGCAGCGCGCCAGGCTTTATCATCGTGAAATTGGTGACCAGCGCCCCCATCTGCGAGGCGTATTCTATCCGCCCGATCAGGTTGGCGAGCGTCGGCAGATCCTCTTTCACCACGGGCGCGCCGGTGTCGGTCTCGTCATGCGCGACCATGACATTCACGGTATAGCGCTGGAATTGCGGCTTTGCGTAATGCTTTGTCGTGGCGACGGGGAACGGCCCGGCTTCGGCACCGTCTTCGCGTTGCAGGAACAGCTCGGCATTCTCGATCAGGTCTTCGCGAACCGCTTCGAGGAAGCCCTGCACCGCCTCATGCTCTGCGAAGGCCTTTTTCACGTCGCTGATCGCTTCGTCAACGCCCTGGCTGGCGAGGGAGTAGTTCAACTCTTCCAACTGGCGGCGATGTTCCTTTTCCTGCTTCGGCACCGCTCGCAGAACCGCCGAAAGTTCTTTCTGCGTCTCCTCGATCGCCTCTTCCAGCGATTTCCGCTCTTCCTCGGACAGGGCCTCGTACTGTTCCTGGCTCATGACATCGTCGCCATGCAGTCCGGCAAAGGTGAAACCCATGGGCGTGCGCAGGATCGCGACCTTGCGCGCGCGGGCGTGTTCGAAAACCTCGCTCATGGCCTTTTCGTGGGCCGAGGTCACCTCTTCTTCGATCGACCTGCGGCGCGTTTGGTAATCCTCTGACTCGAACAGTGCCGGGATGTCATTGGCCAATTCGTCGATCATGGCCTCCATCGCCGCGCGCAACCTGTTTGCCCCGCCTGGGGGCAACTCAATGGCGATCGGTTTGTGCGGCGCTTCGAAATTGTTGACATAAACCCAATCGCTGGGGCAGGGGGCCTGTCTGGCCGTGTCCGACAGGATCGCTTTCGTGATCGTGTGGCGTCCGCTGCCGGGGGTGCCCAGAACGAATGCGTTGAAGTCGCTGTGGCCTATCGTGGCCGCCATGCGGATTGCATCCACGCTTCGGTCCTGGCCGAACCAGCCGGTCATCTTCTCAAGCGCGTCAGTCGTTTCGAAATCGAAATCGTCCTCGGAGACGGGCGCCGCAAGCACTCGGGCTGACAATTCCTTGGGGCCGATGTTCTGGGTCAATTTCAACTCCGTTTCAGCGCAAGATCTTGGGGTCTGCACAGTTATCAGGGGACGCTCGTTGCCCACCCTAACCTTGATTGTGATGTGAAAAAATAATCCAGATCAAACGGGGTGGTGTATTTGATCCTGTTTTCCGCCGGGCGTGCATTTCGTGGTGGTCACACCGGGTAGCCGAATGTCGCGATCGCTTGCCAGATATCAAGGTTAAGCTGCCGCAGGCGCGCGACCGAGGCATCTATATTGGCAATTTCGCGATCATCTGCCTTTTCCTGCTTGCCCACCAGGATCTTGTCCTTGCGGTCGGCAATGCGCATCATGATCGTGTTGGGCGGTCCGCCTTCGGGGTCGAAGGAATAGATGCAGTGATTGTAGCGATTGCGCAGGCCCGATTCCTTGCGGAAACGTGATGTCAGTTCCAGTATCTTCTCGCGTTGCTTTTCGGGTGTGCGTGGCAGCTTGGCCAACCTGTCCACGAGATCCAGACGTGCACTGGTGGTGTTGAGCGTCAGGAAAATGACGATCGCCACGTCCTTCTTGACTTCTGCCAGCCCCGCGATGACGTGAATGAACAGGCTTTCGGTGTTCGTCCACGTATAATTCATCTGCCCCACGCGAAGCAGTATATCGCGCAGGGCGGCTTCGTTGTCATCCGAGCCTGGGTTATGTGTTGGATTTGGCATAGATGATCGCGGCTTCGGTTCGATTATGAACACCAAGCTTCGAAATTATGTGGTGTATATGAAGCTTCACCGTGTTTTCCGATAGTGCCAGCATGGCCGCGATGATCTTGTTCTGGTGCCCCTGCGTAACGAGTTTCAGGACTTCCTTCTCGCGGCATGTCAGGCGCTCCAGTAGCGGGCGAACGTCCCCGTTGGCGCCATTGTGGAATTTCGGCTTTGTCATGATCGGATCGACAGAGGCGTCATTCGCAGGTTCTTCGGGCGCTGTGAAAAACGATATCAATTCCGGCGTGACATAGGCGTGTCCCGCCAGGCACAGCTTTAGCATCGAGATCCAGGAATCGAAATTCAGGTTGATTGGAAAAAGGCTTGAGACCCCATCGGGGTAGACCCGCGAGGACATCAGCCGCCCGACCTTTGCAGGGTCGGTATAGGCGCAGGCGAAAAGCGCACCGGATTGCGCCCGCACCCATTCCGCCAAGTCTATGTCAAGTTGCGCCGCCGATGCCTCGTCAAGCACGACCAGCCTGAGGCAGTCTTGCCATTTATGCTGCATTTCGAGCAGCGCAGGCAAGGAATCGAATTGCCTGACACGCGCGGAATTGAGTTCGGATTCTGTAACCCGGCACAGTCGTTCCGAAAACGTCTGGTTTCTTGATACGAGGGCAACGACATTATTCGTGACCCGGCTAAATTCAAATAGCTCACTCGCGCGGTTATCCCGCGCCTCATGTAATTTGCTCATCACAGTACCCCCCACACAAAATAATCGCAACGGTACTGCTCGTGTCTAACCTGCCTGCCGGCTCCCCTTCAGTTCTACCGGCATCAAAGGTGTATCATAGCAATATTAAATATTTTCGACAATAGCTTGGCAGGATAGGCGATATAGATCGTTCAGGTAGGTACTCAATCCCCTTCTCGCTGGCGGAGCCGATGGGTAATGCAATCAGGGGGCGTTTTCAAAAGATATCCCCACGACCCCATGTAATCAGTTGAAATATTGCGAACAGGGGTGACCTCCGGTGACATTTGATGGCAATCTATGAAGTGAAATACGCCATAAGGTAGAATGACCGATCCCAGACAGATAGATATAGTTCTTCTTGGCGGATGCCACCTAGTCCTATTGATCTATGATAAAATCGAGATGCTTAGCCTGGGGCTTGAATGTTTACGACGTTGAACCGGGCAGGTATCATTCTTCAGCTTCAAGTGCCTGTTATTAAACAAGTTAATAAGACCAGGGGCTGTTTAACCTGAATTGTTGGCTGTTTTTGCGACCCGATTCCCGGACATGGTCGGCAATGCACAATTTCGTGCTGCTGCAATCGGGTAAGGCTGTATCTGGGGGGACAGCTGGTCACGAGCCGGGTTTTCATAACGTTAGTCACGAGTGCTCACGGTTCGTTTCCTGCACATTGGCATCCCTTGATCCAAGCCCTGATATCCCGAGAAAGGATAGGGTCAGGAACGGAAAGCCACAAGTTTCCTAACACCGGGAATTGTCTTGATCGAGATTTCGTCGAGACGCCCGAAAATCTTCAAGAAAATCCAATCGCATTCGACGACATGTCACTTGATATAGAGCGGTGACGTTCGGATGCTCAATACGGAGTACGAACAATGCCACATCGTCCATATTATCTTTTCGGCCTGCAGGGCCAAGGGCAACTGCAGGGCCAGGGTCAAGGCCAGCTACAAGGTCAGGGCCAGGGTCAGGGCCAAGGTCAGGGCCAAAGTCAGAGCCAAAGCAGTGAGAGCGTCAATCTCAATGGCAACGCCAATGGCAACCTGAATGGCAATGGTAACGCCAACGGCAACGCCAATGGCAACCTCAATGGCAATGGCAACTTCAATGCCAATGGCAACGCCAATGGCAACCTCAACGCCAACGGCAACTACAACACCAACTCCAACACTGCCGACAACACGGCGACCAACACGGCAACGAACACTGCCACGAACACCAGCAGGACCAACGTGGACGTGAATGTTGACGTTGGGCTGGGCGGTCTGCCCTCCGATGACGACTTCGGGGATTTCAACCTGTCCGGCGGCAGTTCCACCGGGGCGGTGTCGATGGCCAATAACGGCAGCACCATCATCAACGGTGCTGGCAACGACATCAACCTGAAGGATGTCCTGAGCGGCGCTCTGGACGGCGAAGGCAATGATGCCGGAACGGTGATCGCCCAATCTGCGACGATGAATGATGACGACAACATTCACAACGCGCAGGTG
>CAZOKA010000038.1:0-12684 GCA_964580265.1 uncultured Rhodobacterales bacterium
ACACGCGGCTGCGTCAGCAGCTCGATCCGGTCGGCCCCCGGCAGATCATGCGCCGCCAGCACCTCGCGCACCCAGGTCGTGCCGCGCCCCTGCCCAGGTGCACCCCCATGATCCCTGTCCCACAGCGAAACCAGGTTGCCCCGGTTGCGCGAAAACACGGCGGGCGCATCCTGTGCCGATCGGTCTGGCTCCAGCAGGACATAATCCACACCGTAGCGGAACGCGTTTTCAACCGCGCCCTTGCGCCCGTGCCAGGTATGGCCGGCGATATGATCGATCCCGCTCATTCGGCGGCAATCTCCAATGCCCCGGCCTGATGGATGGCCTGCGCCACTTCAACGGCGCTCGACAGGCCGTCCTCATGGAACCCGTTGCCCATCCAGGCCCCGCAAAACCATGTATTACCCGCCCCGTTCTGCGCCCGAATCCGGCCTTGGGCCGCGATTGCGCCCAGATCATAGACGGGATGGCGCAGCGTGACCTGGTCATAGATCAGCTCCTGCCGAATGGGTCGCGTGCTATTGAGGGTCACGAAATGCGGATCGTCCTTCGGGATCGGCTGTAGCGAGTTCATCCAATATGTAAGGTCGATCCGGTCACTGCTCTTGCCCGCGGATTCAGTGTAGTTCCACGACGACCAGACCGCGCGCCGTTTCGGCATTATGCTGGCATCGGCATGCAGCACGACGTCGTTGGGCTGATAGGCAATCGCGCCAAGGTTGGCGCGCTCTTGCGCCGTCGCATCCGACAGCAGCGCAAGGGAATCGTCGGAATGGGTCGCGAAGACGACCTCGTCGAACCTTTCCCAATCGCCGCCCCGCGCCCGCACTTCGACACCCGCAGGGGTGCGCCGCACGCCCTTGATGGGGCACCCAAGACGCATCGCCACGCCTTGCGCGCGCATTGCATCGCCCAGGCGGCGCACATATTCCACCGAACCGCCCTTTACCGTGTACCATTGGTGCTGCCCCGTGTGGCTCAGCAGCGCGTGATTTTCGAAGAACCGGATCATGGCATGGGCGGGAAAGTCCATGATCTTTTCCACCGGCGTGGACCATATCGCGCCGGACAATGGCAACAGGTAGTAGTCGCGAAACCAGTCGCCGGTGCCCAGCCGCTCCAGGAACTGGGCCAACGTGAGGCTACGATCCCGCGACACGCGCAGCGCATCGGCATTGAAGCGGAAAATGTCCCGCAACATTCTCAGGAACCGCGGGTCGGCCGCGTTGCGCTTCTGGGCGAACACCGCCGACAGATCGGCCAACCCGTACTCAAAAGCGCCGCCGCGCAACGACGCCCCGAAACTCATGTTGGATTTCACCACCGGCACATCCAGATGGCCGAAAAGCTCTGCCATATGGGGATAATTGGCATAATTGAACACGATGAACCCGGTATCCACCGGCTGATCCCCGGCCTTGCCCGCCTGAATGGTCCGGGCATGGCCCCCCAGGCGCGGCTCGGCTTCGAACAGGGTAACGTGGTGATCACCAGATAACAGGTGCGCCGCACCCATCCCGGAAATCCCGGCGCCGATAATCGCAACCTTGCGTCGCGCCCTGGGGGCGGCTTCGAATGGCATGTATCATGCTCCATCATTTTCGTGTCCATCAGGCATGTCTACGCTGCGCAGCAGAAACCGGATGACAAAAACATGCCATTCGTGTGATCCGGCGCGGCCGGCGCGCCGTAGATTGGGTATGCTGGCCGAAACGGATACCTTGATCGCTGCAAAAGCCCCTTCGCCGGCACGGCATCGCCGTGCTACGCAAGGGGGCAGTGAAATGTCCGCGCACAAGGCCCAACCGGTGACAATGGAAACCAAGACCTACACCCAGGATTGGGTCGCTCATATCGAGCGCATACACGAGACCGGCGATACCCGCGCCTTCGCGGAGCTGTTCGAACACTTTGCGCCGCGGATCAAGGGCTTCCTGATCCGCTCGGGCGCGAACGATACTCTGGCCGAGGAATGCACGCAGGAGGTCATGGCGACCATTTGGCAAAAATCGCACCAGTTCGATCCGACACGCGCGTCGGTGGCGACCTGGATTTTCACGATTGCCCGGAACCGCAAGATCGACGCCCTGCGCAAGCAACGCCGCCCGGAACCAGAGGAACTCACCTGGGGCCCCGAAGCCGAGCCGGATCAGGAGGACGCACTCAGCCTGCAACAGGAAAGCGCGCAACTGGGCCGCGCCATCGCCACCCTGCCCGACAAACAAAGGGAGCTGATCGAGAAGGCATATTTCGGCGACCTCACCCATAGCGAAATCGCCGAACAAACGGGCCTGCCCCTTGGCACGATCAAATCCCGCATCAGATTGGCGTTGGACCGACTGCGCCACGCAATGAAATGAACACCGCAATGACCGACATCAAACACCACCTGACCGATGCCTTGTTGATGGCATACTCCGCCGGCACCCTGCCCGAGGCCTTCAATCTTACGGTCGCTGCGCACCTGTCGATGTGCGACGACTGCCGCGCCCGACAAGGGGCCTTCGATACCGTTGGCGGCGCCATGCTGGAGCACTGCAACCGCGCACCACTGGACCAAGGCAGCCTTGAGGCGACGATGGCCCGGATCATGTCCGCGCCCACGCAGGCCGAGGACGACAAGCCGAAACCCGGACCAACCTCCGATCTGCCCGCGCCCCTGGCCGACTACGTTGGCGGTAGCCTGGATTCGGTAAAATGGCGCCCCGTCGGCATGGGCGTGAAACAGGCGATCCTGCCCACCTCGCGCGCGGCGACGGCGCGGCTGCTGTTCATCCCGGCCGGCGCCGCCGTGCCCGACCACGGGCACCGGGGGACTGAGCTTACACTGGTGCTGCGCGGCGCATTTCAGGATGAAACCGATCATTTCGGGCCGGGCGACATAGAGGTCGCGAACGAAGACCTGCACCACACCCCCGTGGCCGACATCGGGGCGGATTGCATATGCTTGGCGGCAACCGACGCGCCGCTGCGCTTTCGCGGCCTTATCCCGCGGATCGCGCAACCGTTCCTGCGGATCTGACGGGCGGGGAAACGCGGCCGCTCAGGTGCGCCCGAACAGCCGCTCGATATCGGCAAGCTTCAACTCGACATATGTCGGGCGGCCATGGTTGCACTGCCCCGAATGGGGCGTGGCCTCCATCTCGCGCAGAAGGGCGTTCATCTCGTCGGCGCGCATACGGCGGCCCGACCGGATCGACCCGTGGCACGCAACGCGGCTCAGGATCGCCTCCAACCTGGCTTGCACCGACAGGCTCTCGCCCTCGTCGGTCAACTCGTCCACGATGTCCAGAACCATGGCGCGCGCATCGACTTGGCCCAGCAACGCAGGGGTTTCGCGCACCGCAACCGCGCCGCCGCCGAACGGCTCGATCACCAGCCCGAGACGCGCCAGATCGTCCGCGTGATCAAGCAGACGGGCGCTGTCGCCCTCGGACATCTCGACGATCTCCGGGATCAGCAACGCTTGTGCCGCCACCCCGTTTTCCGCCATCTGCCGCTTGAGCTTCTCGTATACCAGCCGTTCATGCGCGGCGTGCTGGTCCACGATAACCATGCCATCCTCGGTCTGGGCGACGATGTAATTCTCGTGCACCTGCGCGCGCGCCGCGCCAAGGGGCAGGTGCTCGGGCGCCCCCTCGTTCGGGGCATCCATCGCCGCGTGTGCGCCCGAAACCGGCTCGACCCGCGCGCTGTATCCTGCGCCCAGATCGGCAAATCCGGGGGCCTGCGCCTGGTAGGCGGCCATGCGCGCGCCGGGTGAAGGGGCGCGCATCTGGTAGGGTCTCGCGGCATTTTCGTTCGCCTCTGGGCGGAACGCGCCCAACGTCGCACTGGCCACCGTCGAGGACGCACGATGCCCCGCCTCGGCCAGCGCATGGCGCAGCGCCGATACAATCAGCCCGCGCGCCAGCCCCGGATCGCGAAACCGCACCTCGGATTTGGCAGGATGCACATTGACGTCCACCAACTGCGGATCACAATCCAGAAACAACGCCGCCGCCGGGTGCCGGTCACGGCTGAGGAAATCGTGATACGCCCCGCGCAACGCACCAACCAGCAGCTTGTCGCGCACGGGGCGGCCATTGACGAACAGGAACTGCGCCACCGCCGAGCCCCGCGAATAGGTCGGCAATGCGGCATACCCCGTCAGGTGCAGCCCCTCGCGCAACGCGTCGATGGGAAGGGCGTTCTGCGCAAACTCCGCCCCCAGAACCCGCGACAGCCGCCCGTGCAGCGCGTCGAACATATCGCCGGTTTCTGCGTCCGCACGAAAGGTGACACGCCCGTCGCCACCGCCGGTCATGTCGCGCAAGGTGAAACTGATGAACGGCTCTGCCATCGCCAGACGCTTGACCACGTCGGAAATCGCCTGCGTTTCGGCCCGATCACTGCGCAGGAACTTCAGCCGCGCAGGCGTCGCGTGGAACAGGTCGCGCAATTCGACGACCGTGCCGGTATTCAGCGCCGCCGGGGCAACCTTGCCCATCTGTCCACCGCTGACGGAAATGCGCGCGCCATCATGGCCCTGCGCGCGGCTGGTGATGGTCAACCGCCCGACCGCGCCAAGGCTCGGCAAGGCCTCGCCGCGAAACCCGAAGGTGTGAATATCCAGCAGGTTTTCACCGTCGATCTTTGACGTGGCATGACGCGACAGGGCCAGCGGCAACTGGTCCGGCGCAATGCCGCACCCATCGTCGGCCACGCGGATCAGGCTTTTGCCGCCCTCGGCAATCGTCACATCGATCCGCCGCGCGCCCGCGTCAATGGCGTTTTCCATCAACTCCTTGACCGCCGAGGCGGGACGCTCGACCACCTCGCCGGCGGCGATGCGGTTGATCGCCGCGTCGTCAAGTTGCCGGATGTCGGGCCGGATATTGGGGGCGTGCGTGTTCATACCACAAAACCTAGCACGCCACCCGCGATTCTGCCACAGGGTTTGCGCCGCGCTCAGCCGCCGGTGGCGGAGGTGTACCACGCAACGATCGCCTCGCGCTCGGCCTGTTCCATCCACGACAGGTTTGCCGGTGGCATCGCGTGGCTCAGCCCCGCCTGAAGGTATATCGCGCGCGCCTGCCCGGCGATCCGCGCCGGCGTGTCCAGATGCACCCCCTTGGGCGCCCAGTGCAGGCCGGGCCAGCCCGGCTCGGACGTGTGGCACATGGAGCAGCGGCCAAGCACGATGTTCTGAACCTCGTCGAACCCTTCGGCACTGGCAAAGCGCACCGCGCCGCCGCGCGCCTCCTCTTCGGGGTCAGGGCCGTGCATCGGCGCGGTACTCAGCCACATGATCGCGGCAAAGATCAGCGCGGTCAGCCCCCACGTCCACCACGGCCGCCCCTTGCGCGCATGCATCGAGTTGAAGAAATGCCGGATCGTCACCCCCATCAGGAACACCAGGCTGGCGATGATCCAGTTGTTGTCCGTCGCGAACGCCAGCGGATAATGGTTGGACAGCATCAGGAAGATGACCGGCAGCGTCAGGTAGTTGTTGTGGGTGCTGCGCAGCTTGGCGATGCGGCCATATTCCGGGTCCGGCCGCCGCCCCGCGATCAGGTCGGCAACGACGACTTTCTGGTTGGGAATGATCACCAGGAAAACATTGGCCGTCATGATCGTGGCCGTCACGGCCCCGACATGCAGCAACGCCGCCCGCCCGGTGAAAACCTGTGCATACCCGAACGACAGCGCCACGAGGACGACGAAAAGCACCACCATCAGGGCCGTCGCGTTGTTCTTGAGGGGCGATTTGCACAGCACGTCGTAGATCAGCCACCCCACGACCAACGACACCACCGAAACGCCAATCGCCACCGGCACCGAGATATCCATCACCGCGGGGTCGATCAGGTAAAACTCAGCGCCCCAATAGTATACCACCGCCAGCAGAGCGACGCCCGACAGCCAAGTGGCGTAGCTTTCCCATTTGAACCACGTCAAATCCCCCGGCATGTTGTCCGGCGCGACCATGTATTTCTGGATGTGGTAGAACCCGCCGCCGTGCACCTGCCATTCCTCGCCATCGGCACCGGACGCCAGCGCGCGATCCCGGTGCAGGCCAAGATCCAGCGCGATGAAGTAGAACGAAGAGCCGATCCACGCGATCGCGGTGATCACATGAAGCCAGCGTATGGCGAATTCCAGCCACGCGCCCAGTGTCACCACGTCCAACATCGTAATTCTCCCTCGTTCGGTTCCTGCCTGACAGGCTATCGCAGGCGCAACTTGTCTGTTAATCCTTCAAATCATGAGAACAGCTTCAAGAATTGCCTGAAAGTGGCCTATATCAACAATATCCGCATGTTCGTGCGCGTGCACGATCTCGGCAGCATGAGCGCCGCCGCCCGCGATCAGCGCACGTCGCCTGCTGTAGCCTCGGCGCGAATCGCGGAGCTTGAGAAATATCTCGGCGTGCGCCTGTTCAACCGCACGACCCGCGCCCTTAGCCCCACAGAACATGGCCGGCGCTTCTATGATGGGGCCTGCCGGGTGCTGGAGGCAATAGAAGAGGCCGAGGCCGATGTGATGGAAACCAGCCGCACGCCGCGTGGCACCGTGTTTGTCGCGGCGCCATTGGGGCTGGGTCGGCGGATCATCGCACCCGCCATTCCCGCCTTTCGCGCCGATTGGCCCGAGGTGGATATGCGCCTGCGCCTGTCCGACCGCGTGATCGACCTGACGGGCGAGGGCCTGGACATGGCATTCCGGCTTGGCCCGCTGGACGACAGCGACCTGAAGGTGCGGGTCATCGCCGATTGCCCGCGTGTCCTGTGTGCCGCGCCCGCGTATCTTGAGCAGCATGGCACCCCGCGCGATGGCGCCGATCTGCTGTCGCAGGGGCACGATTGCCTGATGCTGCGCTTTCCCGGCGCGCGTGAATTCCGCTGGCCCCTGCAAACACCCGACGGGCCGCGCCCGTTCGAGGTATCAGGCCCGCTGGAATCCGACGATGGCGAGGTCTTGACGAACTGGGCGCTCGATGGCGCGGGGATCGTGATGAAACCCCTGTTCGAAGTGGCCCCGCACCTGGCCAGCGGCGCCCTGGTCGAGGTCGCCCGCGACACGCCGCCAGTGTCCGTGCCCCTGGCCTGCCTGTCGCCCAGCCGGCGACATCGCGATCTGAAGGTCAAACTGTTGAGCGATTTCATGGCCACCCGCTGCAAAGAGGCGCTGGCAAACCTACATGCGATGCACCGCCCCGGCGCCGCGCCGGAAAATATCCAACCGCAGGAGACCCCTAGATGAAAACCGAAACAGTCGAAAACGCCGTTCTGGAAACATGGACCGTGGAAGAAGTGGCAGACGCCTTCGACCGGGACGAGATCGTGCTGATCGATGTGCGCACGCCGCAGGAATACATGTTCGAACATATCGAAGGCGCGCTTCTGATGCCGATGTCGTTCTTCAGGGCGGACAAGCTGCCGGGCCAATCCGACAAGCGGCTCGTTTTCCACTGCGGCTCCGGCGTGCGGTCAGAGCGCGTTGCGCGCGCCGCCGTCGCCGCCGGGTTTGACCGGGTGGCCCATTTGGGCGGCGGAATGGCCGCGTGGAAAGAGCGCAAACAACCCTATATCGGCACCAACATGGCCACCGGCGCGCCCCAGGCTGTTACCGCCTGAGCGCCCCGTCAGGCGGTCGCGGCACGGCGGCGGGCGCGGGCCTGCCGCCTGTCGGTGTAGATCAGGTAGATTGCCAGCGCCGTCACCACCACGGCGCCGCCCAGCACCATCGCGGGCGTGGGCGATTCATCCGTGCCCATCCAGACCCATAGCGGGCCAAGGATCGTCTCAAGCAGCAACAGCAGGCTGACATTCGAGGCATGGGTGAACCGCGATGCCAGCGACAGCGTCATGAACGACACCGGCAGGATCATCAGGCCCGTCACCGCGATGGACAGAACACCGCCATCGGTCATCACGGCGGGGCCGGTCAAAACCACCCCCATCATCCCGGCCAAGAGCGCCCCGCACCCGATACTGAGCAGGATCGGAACGGTGGGCCTTGCGCGGATCACCACGAAGTTGAGCGCAAGCGACGCCGCCACCGACAGGCCCGCCAACGCCCCCCATAGCGTATCAAGGCGCAGCGCAGGCGCCCCCGCCCCGTGATTGCCGCCGAACACGGCCACGCCGATCCCCGCCAGAACCACCGCGATGGTGATCCATGTCGAGGGGTGCGTCGCCTCGCCGATCACGATGCGCGCGAAAATGGCGGCGAACACCGGCACCGTCGCCACCCCGAACAGCACCACCGACACCGGCGCCGTGGCGATGCCAAAGCTGAACAGCGTCGCGTTGAAGAACTGGCACACCACGATCGTCAGCCCCGCGCCGGTGGCAAAGGCGCGCAGATCGGCGCGGCGGCTGCCCCCGCGCATGACCGCCCAATAGGCCAGCAGGACACAGCCCATCAAGCTGCCGCGCCAGCCCAGCATCTGGAACCCGTCCATGTCCGACCAACGCATCAACAGCGTGTCTGGCGTCAGAACCAGCGCCCCGAACAGCGCAAGGAATATCCCGAACATGGGGTGGCGTTGCATGATCTCTCCTGTCGGGCGGGTGTGTTCCCGCGTGGTGATAGCCGCAATTCCGCGCGGTTCCAAGGGATGGCCACAAATCGCCCCAAACGCCCACGACAACGAAAAAACCCGGGCGCTTTCACGCCCGGGCCAGTTGGCAAAGCCTGATCAGGAAGGAACGATCAGCCTTTCGAGAACTCGGGATAAGCCTCCATCCCCAATTCGGCCATGTCCAGGCCGTTGATCTCGGTTTCCTCGTCCACGCGAATGCCCATCACGGCCTTCAGGATCAGCCACACGATGGCCGAAGTCACGGCAACGAATACCCCCACGATCACGATCGAGATCAACTGCGTGCCAAAGGAGGCCTCGGCGTTGGTCACCGGAACAACCAGCGTGCCCCAGATACCGGCAACAAGGTGCACCGGGATCGCGCCGACGACATCGTCGATCTTCAGCTTGTCGAGCATCGGAACCGCGAACACGACGATGACACCGCCAACAGCGCCGATCAGGGTTGCCGCGCCCAGGCTGGGCGTCAGCGGCTCGGCGGTGATCGACACCAGGCCGGCCAGCGCCCCGTTGAGCACCATCGTCAGGTCGGGCTTGCGGTACAGAACCTGCGACAAGATCAGCGCGGCCACCGCGCCGCCCGCTGCGGCGGTGTTGGTGTTGGCGAAGATGCGGCTGATATCGGCCGCGTCGCCGACGCTGCCCATCGCCAGTTGCGACGCGCCGTTGAAGCCGAACCAGCCCAGCCACAGGATGAACGTGCCCAGCGTCGCCAGCGCAAGGTTCGAGCCGGGGATCGGCACGGTCTTGCCGTCCTTGTTATACTTGCCGATGCGCGGCCCGAGGATGATCGCCCCGGTCAAAGCCGCCCAGCCGCCAACCGAGTGCACGATCGTCGAGCCGGCGAAATCCGAGAAGCCGATTTCAGACAAGTAGCCACCGCCCCAGCTCCAGCTTGCCTGGATCGGGTAGATCAGCGCCGCCAGAACCGCCACGAAGATCAGGAACGGCCACAGCTTGATCCGTTCGGCCACGGTGCCCGAAACGATCGAGGCGGTCGTCGCGACAAACATCAACTGGAAAAAGTAGTCCGACCCGGTCGAGGCATAGTCGTAAGCGTCGGCGTTGGCCGCGGTGACGCCCACCGGCTCCAGTATGGCAACACCAAGCGCGCCCAGCCACGATGGCACCATCCACCCGTCGCCGGGATACATCAGCACATACCCGATGACATAGTACATGATGGCCGCGATGGAAAAGAGCGCGATGTTCTTGGTCAACTGCATGGTCACGTTCTTGGCGCGGACAAGGCCGGCCTCCAGCATGGCAAAACCGGCCGCCATCCAGAACACCAGGAAACCGCCGATCAGGAACAGCAGCGTGTTGAAGATAAAGACGGAGTCAGTCGGCACAGCCACCGCTGCCGCTGCATCCTGTGCAGTGGCAAGGCCGGGCAACAGCGTCAATGCGCCAACCAGCCCAAGTTTCATTGTACGTGTCATTTGCATCTTTCCTTTCGAGGGAATGTGTTCACTGTCGCGGGCACGGGGGTTACAGGGCATCTTCGCCGGTCTCGCCCGTGCGCACGCGCATGGCCTGCTCAAGATCCAGAACAAAGATCTTGCCGTCGCCGATCTTGCCGGTCTTGGCCGCGGCGATGACCGCCTCGGCGACCTGCTCGGCCATCGCGTCGTTCACCGCGATTTCCAGCTTGATCTTGGGCACGAAGTTCACGGCATACTCGGCGCCGCGATAAATCTCGGTGTGGCCGGATTGGGCGCCAAAGCCCTTGATCTCGGTCACCATCATGCCGCGCACGCCGATGTCGGTCAGCGCCTCGCGAACCTCCTCCAGCTTGAACGGCTTGATCGTTGCTATGACTAGTTTCACCTTGATCCCCTTGTGGTCTGCGGCGGTCCGCCCGCCTGTTTGCAGTTGCAGCAAAGCCGCCTCTGCCCCAGCCGCGAAAGGGAGTCGCCGGTGCCATACCTGCAAATTCGCGATCAATTGCACAAAATTTAATCTTACATTGCAGTTTGCACAATTTATGTGCACAATTTATATGCCACACGATCCTCGCGCAGGGTCAACATTTCCTTGGCCAATGCGTATGATGCGACAAACAAGGCAAAGCCCGAGCAGAGCAGGACATGAGTGATTCAGGCCGAAAGAAGTCGCGTCTCGTGGCTGACAAACGCGTTTACAAGCGCAAGCCGGCGCCGAAAAAGCGCGGCAAGGCCCCCGCCCGGCGCCGCCCGAAACGCAATGCGCGCGCGCGCAATCCCCTGGTGCGGCTGTTCATGTGGATCATGCATCTGATCTGGCGCGTGACATGGGCACTTGGCTGGCGCATCGCTTTGGTCACCGTGCTGATCGTCGGCATCGCCACAGGCTACGTTTACGAAACACTGCCGCCCCCGGGTCAATTGCTTGATGGACGGGCCAGCGGCTCTGTCACGCTGATGGACCGGGAAAACGCCGTGTTTGCCTGGCGCGGGGATCAGTTCGGCGGCGTGATCACCGCCGACACCGTCTCGCCGCACCTCAAGAACGCCGTCATCGCAACCGAAGACAAGCGATTCTACAGCCATATCGGCCTTGACCCGATCGGCATCGCCGGCGCAATCCGCATCAACCTGAGCGAAGGGCGCGGGCCGCTTTCGGGCAACGGCGGCTCGACCATCACGCAACAAACCGCAAAGCTGCTGTGCCTTGGCGTGAAATACGATCCCGATGTGTGGGAGAGCGAAGCCGACTACGAGGCGGATTGCCGCGAAAGCTCGCTCTGGCGCAAGGCGAAAGAGGCGATATACGCCCTCGCGCTCGAGGCGAAATACACCAAGGATGAGATCCTGTCGATCTACCTCAACCGCGCCTACATGGGCGGCGGCGCCTACGGGGCCGAGGCCGCGGCGCAGCGGTTCTTCGGCAAATCCGCCGCACAACTGACCCCCGCCGAAAGCGCGATCCTTGCCGGCCTGCTGACCGCGCCCACCACGCTGGCCCCCACCAACAACCTTGAACGCTCGCAGGGCCGCGCGTCGGTGGTGATCGGGCTGATGCGTGATCAGGGATACCTGTCGGACTCCGCCGCACGCCAGGCCCTGACAAACCCGGCGACCCTGTCCGAGGCCGCGGAATCCCGCGCGGGCGGCTATTTTGCCGATTGGGTGATGTCCTCGGGGCCCGATTTCTTCACCCGCAACACCAGCGAAGACGTGATCATCCGCACGACCCTGGATCAACGCATCCAGAAGGCCGCCGAGGACGGCCTGACCGAGATTTTCAACGAAAAGGTGCGCGATGGCTCCAAGGCGCAGGCAGCGGTTATCGTGATGTCCGCCGATGGCGCCGTGCGCGCGATGGTTGGCGGGCGGCAGACCAAGGCCATCGGCGCGTTCAACCGCGCCACGCAGGCGCTGCGGCAGACAGGCTCGGCGTTCAAGCCCTTCGTCTACGCGACCGCGCTTGAGCTGGGATATTCGCCGCTCGACACGATAGAGGACGCACCGCTTACCATCGACGTTCCCGGCTCTGGCCCGTGGTCTCCGCAAAACTACGACCGCAAGTTCCACGGCACCGTCACGCTGGCCGAGGCGCTGCGCAGTTCGCTCAACGTGCCGGCGGTCAAGATCGCGCAAGGCGTCGGATTGGACCGCGTCCGCCGTGTCGCCGCCGATTTCGGGATCGAATCCGATCTCGCGCTTGGCCCGGCGCTGGCGCTTGGCGCATCCGAATCAACCCTGATCGAGATGACGGGCGCCTATGCGGGCATCCTGAACGGCGGTAGCGCCGTAACCCCCTATGGCCTGGAAAGCCTGTCCATTCTGGGCGAGCAAGAGCCCGTCATGACAGCCACCGGCGGTATAGGCGAGCGCGTCATCCGGCGCGAGGCGGCGCAGAAACTCACGTGGATGATGCACCGGGTCGTGACACAAGGCACCGGGCGCCGCGCGGCGCTTGATGGCTGGCAGGTGGCGGGCAAGACCGGCACCACGCAGGCCGCGCGCGATGCGTGGTTCATCGGCTTCACCGCCGATTACGTGGCAGGCGTCTGGATGGGCTATGACGACAACACCCCCCTGACCGGCGTCACGGGATCGGGCCTGCCCGCGGAAATCTGGCACGAGGTCATGACCCGCGTGCACGATGGC